>NZ_VJOT01000051.1 GCF_011087585.1 Neochlamydia sp. AcF84 | reverse complement strand
TAAAAAGCTTAAAAGTGCCCTTTGAACCCTTGAGTATAGAAATTCTTAAATTTAAATTAAATATTAACTTCGGCAAAGAAAGCTTAAGGTACCCTTTTGTTTTTAGATAAGCAGACCTAAGGATTATCTTTAAATAACGTTAAAATTTTTATTTGCGGGAATGGCTGCCAAATTATTGTAGCACTAGATGGGAAATTAGCTTAAACATTACTCTTTAAAATAAATGCTTGAAAATCTAGAAACCTTAACCTACTCCTCTTTTTTCCTTTTTTTCTGAGGAGAAGGCCAAAGATGCTCCCCTGCCGCTGAAACGTGGCTCCTGTCTTCTTGGCTTTTAGCACTTCTGGCTTTTCTTTTTTTAGATTCTTCTGTTACCAATTCTTCAGTTAGATTACTTGCTCCCTCTTCATTGTCTAGATTTATTGGAGATTCGGTGGGTTGAAAACTATCGCTTTTAGCAGGGAAAAAATTGAAAACTTTCATTCCAATCAATAATAGTCCCCCATTAGGAGAAAAGGATGCTGGCTCATATCCTCCGTGTCCTAAGTGTTTTCCCAAAGTGCGCAAGTATTCGCCTGTTTGAGCATCCAACAGTTGAACATCACATGGGTCAGAAATAACCAACCATTGGCTGTTTGGAGAAAAAAATGCTTGTTTGAAATCTCCAGGCTCTTCCAAATTTTTTAGACATTTCCCTGTGTGTGCATCCCAAAGGTGGATGGAGTCGATGAGATAAATAACTACCTTTTCACTATTTGAAGAAAAAAATATTTCTGTATCCCAATCTTCTTTTTCCCGTTTATCTAAAGTTTGTAGACATTCTCCTGTATTGGCATCCCACAGGCGAATGAGATCTATGGTATCGGCAATGATCCGCTGGTTATCGGGAGAAAAGAGGATTATTTCTGCGCATGCCCCTAGCTGATCATCTAAAGTTTTTAGCTTTTTTCCAGCTTTAGCATCCCAAAGGCAAAGAGACTGGCCATTCTCAACAATTAGGCGCTGACTATCTGAAGAGAAAGATATGCTGGAGGCATCCTCGCATTCATCCAAAGTGCAGACCCATTCTCTAGTTTTAACATCCCAAAGGCGAATGAATTCATAGTCGTCGATAACTATTTGCTGGCTATCTGGTGAAAAAGTTACTGAGTTTACCCTCCTGATTTCATCCCAAATATGTAAGCATGCCCCAGTGTTAGCATTCCAAAGGCTAATAGATTCATTACTATCGATAACTAGCGACTCGCTATCCGGAGAAAAAGATATTGTGGTGGACAGATTTTCTTTACCCGGTTTTTCCAAAGTGTGTAGACATTTCCCAGTTTTAGCATCCCAAAGGCTAACGGACTTAGAGCTATCGATAGCCAGCCACTTGCCATCCGGAGAAAAAGGTGTTCGTGACCCCCAATTTTTTGTTTCCCCTCTTTCTAAAGCCTGCAGACATTCTCCCGTTTTAGCATCCCAAAGGCGAATAAAGCTACCCCTGGTAACTAGCCGTTCTTTATTTGGAGAAAAGAATACTTCTGTGCCCAAGGGGTCTTCTTCTAAGGCTTTTAGACATTCTCCTGTGTTGGCATCCCACAGACTAGTGGACTTAGATCTATTAATAATTAGCCAATGGCTACCTGAAGAAAGAAATAGATCTCTGCTCCAAGTAATTCCTTCCCAAACCTGTAGACATTTTCCTGTATTAGCATCCCAAAGGCTAACAATGTGACGAGCAATGTCCCCAGGAAAGGTAGGTAGGTCATTATTAAAAATAATTACATGCTTACCATTAGAAGAAAACATTGCTTGCGCGCCCTCTTTATGTCCTTTTTCCAATGCCATAGGGAGTAAATCGATAATTTGTGCACGATTAGCTTCTATATTGTATTGAGCCACAATTAGATCTTTGGGAGAGATTTTCATCTTGTCGGATATAGCAGATAAAGCAGGGTAAGTTTTTCCAAGTAAACATTTCCAAAGTGCAGTGTCTGCGCTTAATTCATACCAGCTCTTGCATACCTGCTGGCTAAAGCCAAGTTCTTTAACAGGCAAAAAGGAAAAAATTTTTAACAACATTTCGGAAGGGAGCGTATCTAGAGGGGATTCTTTTTCTGACGAGGAAACTTTGCTAGCTTTTTGGAAATAGAGCCTTTTCCATAAGTTACTTGCTTGAATCAGCTGCTTCCATTCTTGACAAACTCCCTCTGCTTGACATAGATCGGAAGCTCCCAAGTTTGAGAAAATCTTGATTGCAATCTCCGCATAGGTATTTGTTTCTTCTTTAAACCAAGAAAGAGTCTTAAATACAGGAAATAATACAGAGGGATTGGGAGGTAAAGGGTTCATTTGTTTAACCTCTCTTTATCTAAATTTTCATTTCGCTACCTTTTTATAAGCAAGGACTTGTAAATTTTTTCTCTATGTTCATTAACAATCATATTAAGGAAGGCTTAAAATAAATGCTATAAAAAATAATATCTCAACATTCAAGCATGATGAATGCTATGTGAAAAATAAAATGAATAAGCTTTAAATCGATCAAAGGCTATAGTCTTATTAGAGAATTTTATCTTATGTCTATCAGGAGGCTTTACCTCAAACTAAAAAAACAGCTATTGAGTATAAATGGATAAGCGTTAGCTCTCGTCATTTTTAATCCTACTTCCCAAGGAAAAAACAAAGCCTTTCATCAAGGGCCAGGTTTTCAAGTTCCTATAGCCTCGCAGAACTTCCTTTGCGCCGTCGTGCTTCTCATTCCTCGAGCTAAATAAAAGGCAGCTGACCTCTACAGCGAGGCCGGCGTAGAAATAGCAGCCCACAACTCCCCACAAACCAATGGCTACACGCCGGCCAAAACGACCAGGCCTCACAGGCATTACTCTTTTCTTGGCAGAGTGTGTAGGTCAAAGGATTATTAGAAAATAGATACTTCTTAAAGCGAATGATGTGCATAAAAATAGAAAGGCAGCATCTGATGCATGAGGAACTTCATATTCCATTCACGTTTTCTAGACGTATCTAGCAATGATGGCTGGTGGGTTCATATAATTCTTATTTTAGTTCCCCTCGACGATATCCGTTGCCATTAGCACCTAATGAGATTAGGCGGTTAGATTGATGGCCATAGGCATTGATAATCTCATTAATGCGAGTTATCGGATAAGAAAACAACCTAAGGCTGCTTTAAATCATGCTTCAAACTATTCTTATTCGATAACTCGCGCTAATTATTCTCTTAAGGTATCGTCATGAGAAATTTTATTTTTAATGGAGATTGAAAAAGGTCGATGTCAATCATTATAGTCTAACTTAATCTCAAGTTCAATCCCATTGCTACACATAATGAGACAAGCGTGTGCCATTTAGGATTACCGGCTTCTGAAAGGGTTTTGTAGAGGCTTTCACGACCTACATGAGCTTTTTTAGCCAATGCGCCAACGCCGCCTTGAGCTTCTACGACGTTCCGTAAAGCCATTAAGAAAAGATGTTGGGATTCCTCATCACCTTTAAGACTTTTTGCTAGTGCAGCATTTAGGTATGCAACAGCTTCATCGTGATCTTTTAAGTGCTGGAGCAGAAATTCTTGATATTTTTTACTTCTTGCCATGATCTAACTCTCTTGATTGATAATCTTTCAAATCCTCTTTTGCTTTAGCTATATCCCTTTCTTGGGAGTTTTTATCACCACCACAAAGAAGCAAAATGACTTTATTCCCAATCTTTCCGTAATAAATTCTAATCCCGGGTCCATAATGAATCTTAAAGCTCGCAAACCCCCTCTGGTAAGGTTTTGCAATCACCGAAGTTTCCAAGCCTTAAGTGATCAAACCATGCCAGGATTTTGGCCCGTGTATGGATTTCTTTGATACCCTTGATCCAGATCTCAAAGGGTCGCTTACCATTTGCTGTTTCGTATAATTCGATTTCTATTCCTTCATCCTTATTGTATCTTATGGGATACATTTTTCAAGTATTTTTTAAGCAACTAATGCAGATTAGGACCTTTTTATGCAAGTTTTTGATCAAATTGTTCTTACCTCACCTTGCCAATACTTTTTAGCGATCTGCCTGCATAAAATCCTTTTTTGCATAATATCTCTATCGTATCTTACGGGATACATTTTTCAAGAATTTTTTAAGCAACTAATGCGGATTAGTACCTTTTTACGCAAGTTTTTGATCAAATTCTTCTTACCTCACCTTTCTAGTACTTTTTGGCGATCTGCCTGCATAAAATCCATTTTTGCCTATCCTCACTCACTCTTTTCTATTGTCTCTTTAAAATAAAATGCAGAACAATCGATAAATGCATAAATAAAAATATTAAAGCAAAAACACTGTTTTGAAAAAGGCAGCTCTATACACTCGGTCATAAGATTTAGGATGGATAATTTAAGCTCTCTCCCAGCACCTTGGTTTGGACCTCAATGATTAATGGATTTTTCAAGGATAAAGGATAGCCAGCTTTAATTTAAAGCTCCCTCTACAAAAAAATTTTAAATGGAAAAACAAACTATTATTGCTTACAATCTTTTAGCTTCCTGCGTTAGATAAAAATTTATAAATTGAGGAATGTATGATTCTAACTACTCTCCTGGCTAGCCTTGCTTTGCTCACAAGTAGCAATTACAACGAACTTAAAGAAGATGATAATTTATTAATAAAGGCTTTGCAAAAACAACAAATAGATGCTCGCTCGGTGATTTGGGATGATCCTCAGACCAATTGGAAAGACTATCAAGCGGCGCTAGTTTTTTCTACTTGGGACTATCATACCGCTAAGTTTAATTTTTTCTTGCAAACCTTAAGTGATATTGAAAAACAAGGAATCCCTCTTTTTAACCCCCTTAACACTATTCGCTGGAATGCTTCAAAAGTTTATTTAGAAAAGCTAGCAGAGAAAGGAGTTAAGGTCATTGATAGTATTTACTTATCTTCTAAAGATCTAAAAAGCTTACCCGATCTTTTAAAAAAATATGGATGGGAAGAATGCGTGATAAAACCTAGTATTTCTGCTAGTGGAGATCACACTTTTAGATTTAATTCTTCTACTGTTCAAAAAATGCAAGATCACTTTAAAGATTATCCTTATGACTTAATTATCCAACCTTTCATGCAAGAGATCATGACAGAAGGTGAATGGTCTTTTATTTTCTTTGAAAAAGAATTTATTCATTGTGTGTTAAAAAAACCGGCAGATGGGCAATTTTTGGTGCAAAGTGCACATGGAGGCTCCGTTCAACCAGTTACCCCACCTACTTGGATGATCAACGAAGTCAAAAAGGTTCTCCTCGCTACTGAACAACCTTATTTACATGCTAGAGTAGACGTGATCAAGAAAGGTTCTGCGCTAGTCGTGGTGGAAGTAGAAATGATCGAGCCCTCACTTTTCCTTAGCTATTTTCCTGGCTCTGCCGATAAGTTGGCTCAAAAAATTAAAGAGAGGCTTTCAGCTAGCTTAACGCCCCTTGAACCTCGGGCCAAAGGGAAGGCTTCTTTGTAACCCTGCATTAAGAAACAAGCGGAGTGACTGGACTCAATCTAAAGGAGAGATGGCAGCTATCCGCTTGCTTGCAACTATTAATATTTGTAAGATAAATCCTCTTTTAAAAAAGTTTCAGAAGCCATCGAGGCCTTAAGCAATCAATTTCCTAAGCCCAAGATCGAAATATGGTTTGAGGATGAAGCAAAGCTAGGGGCTCCCGCCCAACTGTCGCCAGGTAGCAGCGAAAAAAGAAAAGCGGCCAAAAGCACTTAAGCCAATAGCCTATCCTACCCTCTATTTAGCGACAGCTATTTGCCCCGCTTTAGGAAAAGCAGAGGGGCTCATTCTTCCCCTCTTAAATAGCTAAGTCAGTGATTATCTTCTCGAACAGATCAATCAATCGCTGCCAGCTTCTTCTCATGCCTTAGTGATTTTGGACCGAGCCCGCTATCACGTTTGTGAAAAGCTTAGAATTCCTCCTAAGATTCACCTTTTCTTCTTATCCCCCCATCGCCCTAAAACTCTCTCCTCTTAAAAAACCATGGCATCATTGGGATAGCCTTTTTTGAGCTAATCGCATCTATCAGGCTTACAAAAAACTAAAAAAGATGACTGCTTCTTGGAAGAATGTCTGTCTAGTAAGGAGAAAAAATATAAAAACTGATGCGCCAATCCTTAGATCTAATTATCTAAGGATTGAGCTATGAGCGTTAAATAAAGCGCTAGAGACGGCCAGACCTTCTAGAGCTACTTGTATCTTTAATCTTAAGCGCTAAGAGGAGATTCATTAATGAGAGCAGAAGCAGCAGTATGGGGAGAAACTTCACTGTCAACGATGGTGGCCACACATGAGTCCGACCAAACATTCAGAGCTGTTTCCACCATATCAATGAGAGTGTAAAAAGGTAAAATCACTCCTAATACGTTAAGAGGAACATTTAAAGTAGCTAGAAAAGCGCTCGAAAGAAAATAGCAGCCCATGGGGACCCCTGCATTTCCTACAGCAGCGATAGTAGCCAGGAAAACCCATAGAATCATTTCTAAAGGTGTATAACTCATCCCATTGCTCATAGAGACAAAAAGAACGGTAGTAAGGATGAAAGCGGCACAACCGTTCATGTTGATAGTCGTACAAAGGGGAAAAGCAAAGCTAGCTACACGACGAGAAACTCCCACTCTTTCTTCGGCGCATTTCATAGCCATCGGTAAGGCGGCATTGGAAGATTTGGTGAAGAAGGCAATAGATAGAGCTGGCCACATGCCTTTCACAGTCCCTAAAGGAGAAATTTTTTTAAACTTTAAAAGGAGGGGCAATACAATGATCCCTTGTACCAGGTTAGCTAAAATGACTACGGCTAAATAGAGAGCCAAACTTTCGATTTCTAAGCCTTCATGTAAATCACGCATGAAAAGGGTAATGAAAGCCCAGATGGCCAAAGGCATGAGCTTGATGATCCAAGTGGTCATCTTCATCATTGCAGCATAGAGACTCGAGAAAAAAGCATGTAAAATATGGCGATTTTCCGCCGGCAGAGCAATGATGGAAAGGCTGAATAAAAGAGCAATAAATAGTACGCCTATAACATTGTTGTCATTAAAAGGCTTGATAACATTGGAGGGAATAATTTGTTGGAGGTAATGTACATAACTTCCCTGTTTTTCAATCGTGGCTACCGATTCAAGATTTATTTCCTGAAGATGAGGGCGCACAGGATCTATAGCTACAAATAAAATCAAAGCAATAGAAGCCGCAATAACCGTGGTTAATAATGTATATTTTAAGACTTTTTGACCCAAAATTTTTAGCTCACGCGCACTTTCCATTCCTGAAGAAGTGGAGACAATGGAAAGAAAAATGATAGGTAAACTGACCAATTTAAGGAGATTAATGAATACAGCTGAGAAGCTTTCGGCCACGCTATATATCCTCTCATTATGCAGGTACCCAGCTATTAGGCCACAGCAAACAGCTACCAAAAGTAAAAAAGTGTTATTCACACGCATAAATTTATTCAGCAGAGCATTCATAAAAACCCTATCTATAGGCATAAAAAAGTAGAGAGAAGAATAAATTATTAGGACATATATAGCACGACTATTTTTAAGCAAAAATGCTAGCTTTTCTTCCTATCTAATCAAGAGGGAGGATAGAATATCCGAGCTGGATAAATCTAGAAAAGTTGATGATCGAGGGCTGCTGCTCCAGCTCAAGTTTATCTAAAGCTGGCAAATAATTGAAAAAAAGAGGAAAAGAATTCAATGCCAAATCTTTGAGCCTATACGTAGTAGAGTGGCTCCCTCGCGAATGGCTAACTTAAAATCTTGAGACATTCCCATGGATAAATGGGGTAATTGATTAAAAGGTTTATAATCTTTTAACAAAGATTCTTTTAACCCACGCAGTCTTTCAAAACTTTTAGCTATAATTTTTTCATTATCGGTCAAAGGAGCCATCGTCATTAACCCTTGCACCTCCAGGTGGGGCAAAGAAAGAAAATCATTAAAATTTTGATAGCACTCCTCGTAACTCATCCCCTGCTTAGATTTTTCTTGAGAAGTGTTTACTTGAAGTAAAATAGCTGTAGTTAAATTTAATTGCTTGGATACCTCTGCTATTTTACTAGCTAATTCTAAAGAATCTACCGAATGAATTAAAACAAAAGGGCCCACCGCTTTGCGCACTTTATTTTTTTGCAAAGGTCCAATAAAGTGCCACTGGCACTCCTGAGGAGCTTGTTTAATCTTAGAGAGAGCTTCTTGGATTCTATTCTCTCCAAAATTTTGGCACCCTTCTTTATAAAGGGAAGAAATAGATTCCCAAGGTTGCTTTTTAGTGACAGCAATCAGTTTAATCTCTTCTATCTTTCTATTACAGGCGTTGGCTGTTTCCGCAATTTCTTGTTGTAAGGCTCGGTAATTATCGAGGATTGACATAGTTAAAATCTAAAACCCTTAGGAGGATTTAAAACCTCGTGAATGAGGATAAGATCTTTTTTAGTAGGAAGATGATGAATTAAACTTTTAACACGAGAAGAGCGCTTATAAATCAAAGGAGGAGCAGACTTATTTTCCCGGAAGCCTTGGCTTAAGAGATGGTCGCCATAATCCCCTTCATATTTATTTTTACTATTCATATTAAATTGGCGTTCTTCAATCTGATTGCGCACCTGAAAGCCATCTAAATTGGATTTAAATTTATTTTCCTCTCTAAAAGCTTTCTTTTGGTGAGCAGGTTGATGATAGATGGTTTTTTTCTTATACTCGGGGGGTAGGCTTACGGGCTTTAAGTTTTTGGGAGGGTGGTGAGTAAAATTTTTGCTTTTCTCCATATCAGCATTTAAGGAATGAAGAAAATCGTGCAATCTTTCAGCTTGTAAGGGGTCATCATCTTGGATGCTTGCAAGTTTTTTAGATCTTTTATTAGGCTGAACAAGCTTAATGAGCATATAAAGCATGGCTGCTACGCTTACTAAAAAACCTATCGTATCGATAATATGCATTTTAATTTTCCCTATACAAAGTTGTTAATAGGATGGCTGAGAGCAAAGCTTTCTTAAAATTTTTATTATTTCCTCTACAAGCTTACTTTTACACCTGAAAGCAGCTTGAAGGCCTTATTTTTTATTAGCTTAGCTAAGGCCTATCAAGCTTCTGGCTTATTTTTTTCGATCGTCACTTTCTTCGGCGATAGATTTACGCATTTTGGTATCGGCAAGAATATTTTCATAACGGGTAAAATCCATAATGCCTATGTGCCCTGAGCGAAAAGATTCGGCAATTGCCATAGGAATAGAAGACTGAGCCTCAATTAACTTAGCCTCCATGTCTTTAACCTTAGCCATATTTTCCTGTTCCATCGCAGCGGCCATTGCTCGCCTTTTTTCTGCTTCAGCTTGGAAGATACGTTTATCGGATTCCGCTTTATCAGCACGCAGCTTGGCACCGATATTTTCGCCTAAGTTCATTTCCACAATATCAATAGAAAGAATAACAAAAGCAGTAGAAGAATCAAGTCCTTTTTCCAAAACAACCTGCGAAATTTTATGAGGAGATTCAAGTACATGTAAATGCGTTTCAGAACTACCAATAGCGGTCACAATCCCTTCACCCACGCGAGCGATAATCGTCTCTTCAGTAGCGCCGCCTACTAATTGCGCAATATTTGTTCTTACAGTTACCCGAGCGCGGACATTGATTTGAATGCCATCTTTAGCTACTCCTGTGATGTAGCCACCATGGCTAGGGCAGTCAATTACTTTGGGATTTACCGAGGTCTGTACCGCATCACGAAGGTCTCTTCCTGCCAAATCAATCGCTGTAGCACGGCGCCAATCGAGCTGAATATTGGCTTTATCAGCAGCTATAAGAGCTGTAGCCACCTCAGAGACATGGCCGCCAGCTAGGTAGTGTGTTTCCAAGTCTGAGACAGTCACTTGCTTTAGCCCAGCTTTAAACAGATTAATGCGCGCGTTGACGATGACTCGTAGAGGAATTTTACGCAAACTCATACCGATTAAGTTAAATAAAGGGATCGGAGTACCCGACACAAAAGCTTGGAACCAAAAACTAAGAAACTTTCCTAGCATGCTTAAAATAATAAGGGAAGCCAATGCAAGAACAATCAGTAAAAAATATAATTCCGAGCTTAAATGCAAGGCCAATAGTTGATGAGTCATGTTTTATTCCTTTCTAACAATTAAATTAGATTCATTGCCGCTAATCACAAGAACTTTAGTCCCTTTAGCTAGATAACCTTCCTGAGAAATAGCAGGTTGCTGTTTTCCTTCTACGATAATAAATCCCCCAGGTTTTAAATCTGTCAACACTACTGCTGACTTGCCTATAGTGGAAGCATCATAATTGACAGCACGATAACCATCTTGGGTATCTGCAGAGTAAATGCTATGCTGAGGCTTTTCGGTACGAATGCGCCAGAGAGCAAATTTAATTAAAAAAGCAAGAGCCACGCCACTCCCCATCACATATAAGATAAACAAGAGGAAAGATTCTGTTTGCCTAGCAAACATGCTAAAGCTGGCTAATATGCAAATACCTCCGATAATTCCCATTAGGGCACCTGGCAGATAAAACTCTATAAATATTAATATAAAACCTAGCACTAAAAAAATTAAAGGACTCATTAAGTTAGTTCCTTATTTGAAGAGTTAACCGTAGGGTTCATACTAGGAGTGCTCTTCGCTTTCACAATAACCATTCTTGCCACCTTTTTCAATATAATTGCTCTTGATTGCCCTCTCATAGGATTCATTCTCTAGCCATACTTTTGCATGGGTATGACAACTATTTTACCAAAAATTTTCTGACTTGGAAGCAGATCCATATTTATCTTCATAGTCTTGAAGAGCGAGTTTAATCACATGATGGGCTTCTTTAACATCATAGATATGAGTAATTTGGACAGTGCTATACGTCCTTTCGGGGGAATCTTTATAAGTTAGAAAATAATGACGTAGCCTTTCAATCAAGCTTGGCGAACATTCATGAATATTTTGCAGGCTGCCATAAACCAAATCGTCTGCCATCACAGCAATAATTTTATCATCTGCCTCATTTCCATCAATCAATCGAAATCCACCAATAGGAATGGCTTTTAAAATAATGTCTCCCCTAGGAATGACTTTTTCAGTGAACACGCAGATATCCAAAGGATCTCCATCGCCTTCAATACTTTTAAGACCAGTCTTTTGCATACAATAACTAGCTAAATGAGGGCCGCAATAGGTCTTAGGTAGCAATCCATATAAGCTGGGACACACACTTGAATACTTTTGAGGCCTATCGACTTTTA
The DNA here is from genome assembly GCF_011087585.1 of Neochlamydia sp. AcF84. NCBI lineage: Bacteria > Pseudomonadati > Chlamydiota > Chlamydiia > Parachlamydiales > Parachlamydiaceae > Neochlamydia > Neochlamydia sp. AcF84. Next base: position 17,588 of record NZ_VJOT01000051.1, on the reverse strand, counting down.
GGATCCCGGTTTCTTTATCAAGTTCGTATTTTATCGTATCCGTAGGCACGATTTCAATATAACAATTAACAATTTGAGGCATCAGAGGCCCTAAAGAAAGGCCATGCCAGGGATGAGAACGATAGATCATGTTTGCCATGCCAACTCCACACTTTTATACTTGATTTTACTCTATACCATGATAGATATTTAACCTGCTCCTTAAAAAATTGCTAGAGCAAAGCGTAAGGAGATTTCTTTGTGGCTGCTTTATAGTTTTAGAGCCGATTAATCATACATTTAGCTAAATCAAAGCCCCTCATGATTTGCTTCTTCAAAAAAACAAAAATTTCTTTTATATTGTTTGGAAACTAGTCATTGCACTATAAGACTTCTTTTAAATTATTTGAGGGATAAACATATGGATAATCAACGTAATTGGTGGCAATTATCAAGTATTCAAATAGGTGGCGTTATCTGCTTGCCTGTCATCGTTATTGGGCAAACACTTTACCAAACTTACGGTTTTGCCTCTTCTGTTGCTGCTATCATCTTGGGAAATGCCATTCTACTTCTTTTAGGTCTAGCTACGACGAAGATGAGCTGCGAGAAAAGAAAGACTACACCTTTGAATGCTACCGAATATTTTGGGGAAACAGGAGTAACTTTTTTTGCCTTAACGATGTGTGTATCGTTAGTCGGATGGTTTGCTATCCAGCTCAATATGATGAGCTTAAGTGTATTTGACTTATTAGCCCTGGATAAAAACCAGGCTTTATCCGGTGTGCTATCCAATCTTATGCTCGGCAGTTTAATTACCATGGCTGCCCTTTATGGAATTAAGTCCATTAATTTTCTATCCAATCTTAGTCTACCCCTTTTAATCCTTACCTTAGGCTATGCTTTCTTCACTGTCGATGATGCCCCTCCATCGGTTTCTTCTATGCCTTTCTCCTTTGCCGGCATCTCGATGGTTATCGCTTTAGCTATTGCCTTTGTGATCGATTTACCTACCTATTATCGCCATGCTAAAACAAGTAAAGATGGGTTTATCAGCATTTCCATCATTTTCGTGCTAGCCCTCCCTATTCTAGAAATTGTAGGCGTCTACTTAGCTGCCGGAAGCTCGGGAGGAACGATTTTAGATGTTTTAAAACGCTCCAATGGAAATTTTTGGAATTTATGGGTAGCTTTATTTCTTATCCTGGCCGGATGGACCACAAATAACATTAATCTATACTCAGGTGCCGTCTGCTTAGAACCGCTTTTAAAGATCAAATCAGAAAAACTAAGGACTCTACTTTTTGGAAGCGTAGGCACTTTCTTGTCTTGTTTCAATTTTCTCAATCATCTTATCATCGTTTTGGATGTGATGGGAATTTTTGTCGCCAGCATGGGCAGTGTGATTATTACCCGTTATCTTATTGAGCAAGTGAAAAAGCTTACCGTGACCTCTAACGATTATCTTTGCCACTTTCTTGCTTGGATGTTGGGATTAGCCATGGGCTTTTCTAGTCTAAATGGGGTTTCTTTAACCTCTATTCCCGTTTTAGATGCCACGATTGGCTCATCCTTAGGTACATTTTTTGTTTTAATTCAAAGGAAATATAGTGAAAAAGCTAACATTGCAAAACTTAGATGACTTAGCCATTGGAAGCGCGATTTTAGGATCGGGAGGAGGGGGTGATTCTACTTATGCTTACATGATGGCCCGCTATGAGATGGAAAAAAAAGCTTCCCTTTCAATTCTTAACTACTCCGATTTAAAGCCTGAGGCTCTTGTTATTCCCATAGGTTTTATGGGAGCCCCCACTGTTGAAATGGAAAAAATTGTTACTGGACGTGATTATGTTGAGCTATTTAAGATTGTAGAAAAAAACTTAAATAAAAAGATTACCGCTATCATGCCTTTTGAGATTGGGGGCCACAACGCGTTTACCCCTATTATCACGGGTCTTCAGATGGGATTACCGGTACTGGATGCTGATATGATGGGACGTGCCTTCCCGGAAGCTCAGATGAGTTCCGGTCACCTTTATGGAGTTTCTCCTAACCCTGGCTTTATTAGTGATAGCTTAGACAACGCTGTAGTTATCCATGCTAAAAACACCTTTGCTTTAGAAAAAATTGGACGTAGCGCTACCATTGCGATGGGATCAATAGCCGCCTTTGCGTTTTATCCTATTACCGGCGCTAGGGCCCGTGAATGCACGGTACCTAATAGCATCTCACGCGCTATTAACTTAGGAAAAGCTCACCGCTCGGCAAAAGAAAAAGGAGAAGACCCTTTAGAAGCTATTTTAAACCATTGCAAAGGTATTTTCATTGGCTCGGGAAAAATTACGGATATAGATCGCGAAATCTCCAAAGGTTTTCTTCAAGGCTCCATTACCATTCAGAATGCCAAAGATAAAATAGAGCTTATTTTTCAAAATGAATATCTATTAGCAAAAATTAATAGTAAAATCATTGCTACCACTCCTGATATCTTAATGCTGCTAGAGCAAGAAACAGGAGCTCCTATTACCAGTGAATTACTCCAATATGGCCTACGAGTTAATTTGATAGCCCTTCCAGCTCCAGATATTTGGACCACCCCTCAAGGGCTTGCCTTGGTAGGTCCTAGAAAATTTGGCTATGAGACCGATTATAAACCCATTCATAAAGCACGCCCAAAAAGTAGCGTGTTAAGTATTACTACATGAAAATAAATCAAAAATATAAAATCGGCATTGACATTGGTGGAACTAACACAGATGTGGTGCTTGTAGACTCTGATAACGAGGTGATTGCCTGTGCAAAAACTGCTACCACTCCCGACTTAAATACAGGCATCAAAACAGCTTTAAAGCAAATCCTGGATGAAGCCTCTATTATTCGTGAAGATATTACAGGGATATTTTTAGGAACTACTCAGGTAGCCAATGCCATTCATCAACAGGATAATCTTTACCGCGTAGGAGTGATTCGCATTGCTGGGCATCACCCTCAATCTCTACCTAGTTGTTTACTATGGCCTCCTGCTCTTAAAAAAAGCATGTATGTGGATACCATTACTATCAATGGAGGCTTTGAATGCCATGGCGATCCTATCACACCCATTAATCCTGCGGAGATTAGAGCGGCTTTAAAAGAATTGTTGAAAAAAAACATTGAAAGCTTAGCGGTTATTGGCGTCTATGCCTCATTAAATTCTCATCACGAGCTATTGGTAAAAGAAATTGCGCAAGAGATGACGCAGGGCGAGTTGCCTATCTCTCTTTCCCATCAAATTGGTGGAGCAGGCTTTATTGAACGCGAAAACTCCACCATTTTAAATGCTGCTTTAAAGCAGGTCATGCCTACCGCGTTTAAAAATTTAGTGGCTATTTGTGGGGATCTTGGCATAGCTTGTCCTCTTTGGATTACGCAAAACGATGGAAGTGTAGCGGATTTGGCAAACGCTAATGAATATCCTATCTTTACCATCTCAGCCGGCCCTACCAATTCATTTATTGGAGGATCACGGCTAGCCCAAAAAGAAGATGCTATTGTTATTGATATCGGTGGCACCTCCACGGATATTGGAATCGTTCGTAAAGGCATTCCGCGACGCTGCTTTAATAATTCATGCATAGGAGGAGTTACTTTAAATTTTCCTATGCCTGATGTATATTCTATAGCTTTAGGAGGAGGCAGCCAGATCGAAATTACCCAAGAGAAAATTCATATTGGCCCTAAAAGCTGCGGCAATAAAACTTTCTCGCAATCGCTCAGCTTTGGAGGAAAGCAATTGACGCTGACAGATATCGCTCTAGCTTTAGGCTATGTAGATATTGCGGGTGCCCGCCCCCAAAACGTATCATTGCCTAGGAAAGGTTGTAAAGCAGTTATCGATGAAGTGGTCAAACAGATTTATGAGCTTATCTCAAAAATTGGGCCTGAAGAACGTTCCCTGCCTGTGATTATGATTGGAGGAGGCTCTGCTTTATTGCCGCAACATCTTTTTGACGGACGCTTTATTATTCCTCCCTATGCTCATTATGCCAATGCCTTTGGTGCTGCCCTTGCTACCATTTCGGCTACTATTGATACTGTCGTTTCTTTAGAACATCGCCAGGAGACCTTAGAAGAGTTACAGCAACAAGCTATTCAAGCTGCTATTCAAAAAGGTGCTGATTTCAAGACGGTTAGCATTGTAGATATAGAGATTTTACCCTATCACTATATTCCTAATCGCATGGCTAGAGTCATTGTAAAGGCCTCAGGCAATCAACCCCGGACCATTTAGAGTAAAAAAGCAGAAAATTTCCTTGCTTCTTAACTATTTTTAAGATCAAGGCATCTCCTTTTTTAAGAATCTTAAGATAAGATCACGCGTTTTGATTAAATTTTCTTCCCTGTGCGCTTGAGACACAAACCATGCCTCAATGTGCAAGGGGGGAATATAGACGCCATTTGCAAATAAATAGCGGAAGAAACGAGCAAACATGTCGTTATCCAACAGCTTGGTATCACCAAAATGGGTAACTTTTTTAGAACCGAAAAACAGCGTAAACATGGAGCCTACCTGCTGAATGCAAGCCTGCTTGCCTGTGCTTAAAAGATATTCCTGAATAGGCTTAGTTATAAGATTGGCTTTACGTAGCAGCTCTTCATAAAAATTTTCTTGATTTAAGAGCTTTAGAGCTTGTAAACCAGCTTCCATAGCTACAGGATTTCCAGATAATGTTCCCGCTTGATAAACAGACCCTAAGGGAGCCAAGCAATCCATAATATCGCGACGCCCTCCAAAAGCAGCCGCAGGAAAACCCCCTCCAATAATTTTCCCAAAAGTAGTCAGATCAGGACAAACGCCATACAAGCCCTGCGCTCCCTTTAACCCCACCCGAAAACCTGTCATGACTTCATCAAAAATCAATAAAGCACCTGCCGCAGAAGTTTCTTGGCGTAACATTTGGATAAATTCCTGCGTAGCAGGAACCACGCCCATATTGCCTGCAATCGGTTCTAAGATCACAGCAGCAATGCGTTCTCGGGTTCTAGAGTCGCGCATCACTTGGCGACACCCTTCTATGTCATTATATGGCAAGCAAATTGTATGGCGAACTATCTCAGGAGGAATGCCTTGCGATGAAGCTTGAGGTAGGAAGCCTGCCACCCCTGAGCCAGCTTGTACGAGAAAGAAATCCGCATGACCATGATAATTTCCTACAAACTTAATAATTAATTCGCGTTGAGTGTAGCCCCTTGCTAGGCGAATAGCACTCATTGTCGCTTCTGTGCCTGAAGAGACAAAGCGAATTTTGTCTATCGATTCTATGAGCGTAATGACATAGCGAGCAAGCTCTTCTTCGATTGAAGTCGTAATACCAAAAGTAGAGCCTAAAGCCATGCGTCTTTGTGCCGCTTCTATAATTGGAGGATGCGCATGGCCGTGAATGAGAGCTCCCCAGGAGCCGCAATAGTCGATATAGGCATGCCCATCCGCGTCATAGAGAAGATCTTGCCAAGCACGTTCCACCACTAAAGGAGGCTGATGCATATTTTGACAAGAACGCACAGGAGAATTGACTCCCCCTGGGATCACTTCACAAAGACGTCTATAAATTTCTAGGCTTTTTGGGCGAGCAAGCATTTCTTACACCTTAAGATGAGTAAGAAAAAAGCATAAGTGATCGTAAATTTGTTGAGAAGTTTTAAAACCTACCGATACGCTTATGATCCTTTGGGGAAATAAGCTTATGATCTGCCACTAGGAGGATAGGACACTGAATCGCCTAGCTAGAAGCTAGGCAGGCTAATTCGGTTGAGTTGAATACGGCTTAAACCAAATCTTTTTTATCATGCGCTAGGGATTATTCCTTTATTTCTTTTTTAGGAATTTTATTAGCCTCATGAGCCTCTTCAAGGGTTGCATAAAACTTTGTACAGGCAATCGTAGCCTGCAAGTTAGGAGCAAGCTCTTTAGCCTTTTCTATCCTTATCCTTTGTTGTTCTTGTTTAGCTGAATCAAATTCTTCTCCTTGTTCTTCTTCATCTAACTTTAAGCTTGTTAAATTTTTTAATTCTTCCAGAGGCAGACTAATTCTTGCTTCCATTCCACAATAAGCTACCGTAGTATCGGGGTCTTCTTCTCTCACAATTTGATAAGTGAGCTTATAAGAAAAGTGAACCATCCCCTGCTGCACATCAATTTTAGACTCGCCTCCCGGAGCTTGCGCACCTATATACCGGCTATTCTTTTCATTTGTATCATTAAATTCTTGCATTTTATCAATAAACTTGAACACAACTCCAACAGTGCAGGACTGATGAAAAAAACGTCCCATTACTAAAGTTTCTTCTTTCCCTAAGACCTCATATATTTTCTCCCCACAATTTTTTATATCCTCGGCGGTTTTTTCGGTATAAGGATACATATTTTTACCGTTGATAACAAAATTATCAGTTCTTGGTAGGTCTAAAGAAAATTGAGTAGGCAATTGAACCCCAACAGGAACATCATCAAATTTTAAGTCGCTAAGTGTATGATCTACCCCTTTTCCTGCAATCATTTCATAAGCATCTTCTGCTGTTTTTTCGTCATTTTTAATTCTAAAAGAGTTAAACTTAGTTAAGTCACTGGGCAAGTCTTGTCTATGGAAGAAATTTAAGACAGCGGCCTTGATCGATTTAATAAAGGAGAAAAGAGGCGAGCTTGCCATAATAAGAGCCGCCCTGAATGCTAAGCCGATCTTTTGCAAACCTGCCCATACTCGCTTAAAAGAGAAAGAGCTAAATTGGCTCTTAGCAATGTTATTAATGTTTTTATCTTCTTGTGAGCCTAAAGAGGAGATCCTCTTACCTTTATATAAGCCAGGCTCTTTGGAAGACATAAAGTTTGGTTTAGGAGGGGTTTTTTGCTTTGCAGTAAAAGAGGGAGTAGATTTAATGGTCCGCTTATATACTTTTTTTACCAAAGGATTAGCGGTTGGAAGGGAAGAGCGTTGAAAAGGCTTATGCTTTTCAGCTGCCACTACACTTAATTTATTTGCCCTTGCCAACTGGTGCACAGCTTGATCTACCTTCCCTCTTTCCCCTATAAAAATAGCTCCTCGAGATGAAGAAGTATTTTTAACCTCTGTATTTCCCTCTCGTGAAGGATAGGTAGATTGCCAATGAGGTAATCCATTAGAAATTGACATACATCTCCCCCATTAATATTATTATATTATAATAATAATTAGTTAAAAAATCCACTTAATAAAACTAAAAAAACATACATCACTTTTTATTTAATAGCAAAAAACATGCCATTCTCTACCTTTGTTCTTTTTTTCTTTATGGGCTACAAAAATCTTTGAAAAGAAGGATCAACAACTAGTTGATAGTCAATCTATTTTGCAAAAATAAATGACTCTTTTCTTGTTGAAAATTTAGAATCAGGCAATAATACTTACCTTATTGCTGGATAATAGAAAATTAGGACTTTAAAAGCATGATCGCCTCTTTCTTCAAAATACTATGCCTGATCATGTTTATAGTGATTTTGAACCTTTCTTTATATGCCATCGAAGCTTATCAGGTAGTTTTTCAGGGGGTTTCTAGTCAGCAAACTCTCTCTTTACTGCAAACGATCTCTAAAACCGTAGAGCTGCAAAACTCTCCTCCTTCTACTAATCGCGGCTTAAAGAGGCGTGCTGAAGCAGATCTGCCTCTTCTCATTAAGGCTCTTCATAGCCAAGCCTATTACCAAGCTAAAGTAAATGTGGAAATTAACTTTAACAAGCAGACAGCCCAAGTAGTTTTTAAGATTGATACCGGGCCCATCTATCCTTTGGCCAGCTTTGAAATTCTCCCTTCAGACCTTAAAAGTGATCTAACCTCTCTCTATACTGATGGGGATAAAGCAGAGCTAGGCCTCACCTTGGGGCGTCCCGCCTTTCCTAAAAGTATTCTTGATGCCGAAGAGCTTTTAATATTAAAGTTAGAAAGAGAGGGCTATCCACTAGCAAAAATTGTAGATCGCGAAGTGATTGCCGATCAATCCACCCACTCTATTTATGTGGTCCTTCGTGTCAATACAGGGCCTAAATGCTATTTTGGAGAAGTAAAGTTTTTGGGCCTCCAGCGCGTTTCTTCCGAATTTGTTAGTAAAAAGATTGCCTGGCACCTAGGAGACATTTATCATCCTACGCCGATTGAAAGAACTCACGGTGCCTTAGAAGCTACCGGCCTATTTAGCTCTATTTCCCTTACTCACCTCGATAGTGCTTCACAAGAAGGCTTACTTCCCATAGAAATAGAAGTATTAGAAGGAAAACATCGTAGCATTGCGGCAGGTATAGGATATTCTACCGACGATGGCATAGGGATCTTAGGTGAATGGGAACATCGAAACATTCGAGGCCGCGGTGAAAAGCTTAGCTTTAAAGCATTAATGGCTCAACGCCTCCAAGAAGGAACTTTAGCTTACGTTATTCCTGACTTTCAACGCTCAAAACAGGATCTTATCTGGCTGGCAGAATTTCAACGCCAAACGACTAAGGGTTTTCATGCTTCCTCATTTAGTGTCTCAGGTATTCTTGAAAGGCAGCTTAATGATTACACACGCCTTTCGTATGGAGGGATGTTTAAACGTTTACGTGATACGCATTCTGATAACAATGGAAATTTTAATTTGTTTAAAATCCCTTTCCAGCTGCGTTGGAAAAAAACTAATAATATTTTAGATCCCACGCAAGGCCTGGCCCTCCATGTTAAAATCATCCCTTCTTTACAGATTCTGCATCCCAAATTTGCCTATTGCATTAATACTTTTACAGGTTTTATTTATCTTCCTCTTACCGCGGATAAACGCTTTGTTTTCGCCGCTAAAGGAACTTTTGGCTCGATATTTGGAAAAAAACGCCATACCATACCTCCTTCTGAACGCTTTTATGCAGGAAATGAAAATCTTTTGCGGGGCTATCATTTCATGACAGTTAGCCCTTTACATGATAATGAACCGATAGGCGGGCGTTCTATGATGATCTATTCTTTAGAAGGACGCTGGCGAGCCACAGAAACATGGGGAGGGGTAATTTTTTATGATTTTGGAAATGTCTTTAAAAATTATTTACCACAATTCAACAAACAGATCTTACAATCTGCCGGTATTGGTTTAAGGTATAACACTCCTGTAGGTCCTTTAAGGATAGATCTTGCCGTTCCTTTACACCGTAGATATCATATTGACGAGAAGTTTCAAGTCTATTTAAGCATTGGGCAGGCATTTTAATATGAAAAAAGTTTTATGTGTTTTTCTAGTGGGGCTGATGTGTATATTTGTAGCTGGATGGGGTTATCTACAAACTTCTCACGCCCAAAAGGCCATCCTTTCCTTTTTAACGGAAATCATTCATGAAAAAACAGGCCATGAAGTAGAGATTGAGGAGCTGGCTTTCCCCCTGCCTTTTAACTGGGTTGCTTATAAGGTTAAAATTAAGCACAACCAATCGATTTGGCTGACAATAGATGAAATTAAGCTTTCCATTCCCTATTGGCGCTTACTCAGCAAAACTTTTGCTTTACGGGCAGTCTCTTTAAACCATGTGCATCTCTTAGATTACCCGCCTCCCTCATTAAACTCTCCTGCTGACAAGCCTAAGCTCTCTTGGAAAATCTTTCCTTACAATGTTCATTTTGCAGACCTTTCTATTGAAAATCTTACGATTGATACTCATCTTTTGCCGCCTGAATTTCCTACCCAGCTTTTTCCTTTGGATCTTTCTGGCTCTTTAACTTTTCGTCCTCAAAATCATATCGCTCATGTCAATCTATCCTTAAAAAAAGAAGCTTTAAATCAAGAAGGAATGCGCCTCAATCTTTCTTGTCAAGGCTCCTCCCATTTTACCTATCATTTAGATCTGCTCGCCCCTAAACAAAGCCTTCTTTTTCAATGGCTAGGCTTAGAGCTGGCTCATGATGCCGCTCTAGAATTAGGAGGAACCCTTACTGCTGATCAATCTTACCAGGGGCAATTTAAATGCAGCGCGATAGAAGATATTAAAATAATTGAATCAACCTCTGAGGATATATTCGGAAAATATGTCTACCATCCAGATGGCTGGCTAAATGTTCATTCAGTAGCGGGCCATATAGGACCTCTGCAAGTTGAAGGTGAGCTTTTACTTAATACCTCGACTTTTCAAATAGAGGCAGGCAAGCTAAAGGGAGTGGTAGCCCACCTTTCACGCTGGAAAAATCCTTTAGATTTTCCTATAGAAGGCTCTATGCAATTCATCAGCTCTTTTGCGGGTACGGTCATCAATCCTATTATCGAGCTCAAAGTTTCGACAGACCATCTAAAAGTTGGCAATGAAAGTTTAGAAGATGTAGAAGGACAATTTACTTTTATTAAAACAAATAAACAGGCTTTAAAAGGGCAACTTTTTTTAAGTTTTATCTACAACCAGTTGAAATTTAAAATAGATAATCCATGGCAATGGAACGAGCAACAGATCCACTTAAAAGATATTTATGCCGAATATGGGAATGAAAAGTTAACCGGAAATCTTCATTATAAGTTAGAGACTAAAACGCTTATTGGTCATCTAGAAGCCTCCATAAAAAACAGCTATTTGCTGCAAAAATATTTAAATATCGATCTCTTAACTTCTAGCAATTTGTCCTTAAAGTTTTACGATACAAGCCCATCCGAAGATAAGAAAGAATTACAAAATATGGATTTTGCCTGGCAGGTAGGCAAAGCACGTTATGACAATTTTTATTTAGAAGAAGCTATTTTCTCCGGGAATATAACGAATGCTTTCAGCCTTCCTCAAGCAGATCTGCATTTAAAAGCCACGAAAGCTTATAGCAGTAGTGGAGCCCTTATAGGATTAAATGCTGAGACAAAAGTGGAGATGACGAAAGATTATTGGCCTTTTAGGATATCCATTCAAGAAGATGAGGAGAGTATTTTAGCGGCCCAAGCCCACGGTTTCTGGAAATTAAATAGTGAGGAGCTTGCCGTAAAAATAGAACTTTTTCAAGGACAACTGAAAAAAAAGCCTTTTCATCTGCAAAAAGCTTTTACTTTTACTAGATATAACAATTTCTTTGAACTTTCTCCTTTATCGTTGCGGATAGGCACCGGTCATTTATTTTTTACTCTCGAGCACCAAAAAGAAAATGCCTATGCAGCCGCCCGTTTTCAATTTCAAGATTTGCCAGCAGAGCTGTTTTATCCTCTTCATTTACAAGCTCCTTTAGTGGGTTATCTACAAGGTGAGATTGATCTATTAGGCAATCCAGAAAATTTAAAAGGTCATCTACGTGCCCATCTATCGCAAATAAGGTTAGCCGATGATCCTTTAGACTCTCCCACCTCTTTAGAAGCCCGTATAGTAGGAACTATTTTAGAAAACCACATGGCAGCTTCTGCTCAAATCATAGGCCTTACCCAAAAACCTATTGAAATAGATGCTAGATTACCTATTCACCTTTCTATTAATCCTTTAGACATTCAAATAAACGAGTATGACTCTTTGTTGGTTCATCTTGCTGCTGAAGGAGAAATTAGTCCTTTTTTGCCTTTATTTGAGATAGAGTCTTCTTCTATATCAGGTCATACTTCTATCGCTTTAGATGTTACAGGTTCAATTAATGACCTTCATACGCGCGGAGACATTATTATTAAGGATGGTTCTTTTGAAAGTCCGACTACCGGGGCGGCTTTTCATCATCTCAATGCTAAAATTGAAGCAAATAATAAAATACTGACTCTTCAGGAATTCGAAGCTTTCGATATGAATGAGGGTGCGATCCGTGGGAGCGGTAGGCTAGAATTAAAAAAAGAGTTAGCTTTTCCCTTCACACTCAATCTCCAACTAGCACATATTAAACTGTTAAACCTTGACTTTGCTAAAGCCCTAGCTAGTGGCGAAGCGATTATTAAAGGTAATGCCCGTCAAGCCAAGGTAACGGGTCATCTTACTACTGATTCCCTGCAAATTACTATTCCTGAACAAGCTCCCGCACTCGCCTACTCTGTCGACGTTAGATATATTAATGTTCCTGAAGGAGAGACATCCCCCCTCCTTAACTCTTCTCAACCTGCCTGGCCTGTAGAATTGGATATGCAAATTGATATAGCTCCTAATACCGCCATTAAAAGCAAAGCACTTGCTAGCCTATGGCAAGGAGGAATTAAAGTGAAAGGTACCCCTCAGGCCCCTCAGCTTTTTGGAGATGTTAAAATCATTGAAGGAGACTACAACTTTAATGGAAAAACTTTTGATATTAAAGAGGGCACTATTTCTTTTGCAGGAGAGCCGGATAAAAAAACCAATCTTTATGTGATTGCTAGTAAAGATTTAGGTAAAATGGTGGCGGAAGTTATCCTTAAGGGCTCTGTAAAAAACCCCTCCATAGCCTTTCGTTCTAATCCTCCTATGTCTCAACGAGAGATATTATCCTGGATACTTTTTGGAAGAGGCGTCACCGACATTACTCCTTTCCAAGGAGCTGAACTTTCTCAATCGATAAGTAATTTAAGCAAAGAAGGCAACAAAGGCCCTGATGTACTCACTAGAATTCGGGATAGTATCGGCTTAGACCGCATAGATATTAACAAATCAGAGGGCGAAGAATCTAATGAAGTTTCCATACAAGTGGGCAAGTATATCTCTCGTGGGGTTTTTGTCTCCCTTAATAAAAGCATTACCTCTGAAGTTAACGAGATTAGCGTAGAAGCAAATCTATGGCGTAACATCAAGGCACGCGCACAAGTTGGAGATGACTCAAGCGCTCAGCTACAGCTTAAATGGAAGCGCGACTATTAGCCTCTAACCTTTTAAACCTATCAATGCGATAGCAAAAAAGCTGCTTTTCTAATAGCTGATTTTTTTTTCGCCAACTCTAGCGAGTATCAACCCTTAAGTTAAGGAAAAAAATTGTTATGAAAAGGCAAGACTTTTAAAAATTAAAATTTTCAGAAGGTCAAATAAATAAATTTAAGAAGTTAAGGCTACTGCAATAAAAGCTAAATTTTATAGCCTTTTTGATATAAGCTAGAAAGTTTTTTCAAAAAGATGCCTTAAGTTAATTTTTTTCCTATGTGCCAGGGCTTTGCGTTCTTTAAAGGTTATGCTTTTCATTAAAGATTGTTTTCTAATAGAATGCTTTTTTTATGATGAGTTGTATGGCATGTCAAAACATTGGCTTTTGGGCTCGCCCATTGGACGCAGTTTAGCCTCTTTAGGAGACTATATTGTATTTATTACCTCAGTGATTGCAGTAAGCTTGCGCAAGCCTCCTCAATGGTTTTTAATTCGCGACCAACTGTATGAAATCGGAGTTTTATCTTTACCGGTCGTGGGCATCACCGGCTTTTCTACTGGCATGGTGCTTGCCGCACAAGCTTATTTTCAGCTTTCCGATAAAGGGCTTGCTAGTGCAACAGGCTTAATGGTCACCAAATCTATGCTGGTAGAATTAGGTCCCGTGCTTACAGCTTTCATGATCACAGGCCGAGTAGGTGCCTCGATGTGTGCAACATTAGGTACTATGCGGGTAACAGAGCAAATTGATGCTTTAAAATCCATGTCTGTGAATCCTTTACGTTATTTAGTGGCCCCTCGTTTTATCGCTGGATTAGTCATGATGCCCCTGCTTACCATTTTTAGCTGCTTATGCGGAATTTTAGGAGGCTACTTTATTGCAGTCTATTACTATGGAATGGCTTCCACATCTTTTATTGATCCCTTGCCAGTCAACATTGAGCTTTTCGATTTTTTTAGCGGATTGGCAAAAGCTTTTATTTTCGGCGTGATCATCATCACCATTTCCTGTTATCGCGGCATGACCACGCGTGGAGGAGCTGCGGGAGTAGGACGAGCAACGACCAACAGCGTGGTCATCTGCTATTCTGTGATTCTAGTCGCCAACTTTTTAATCACCGTAGCCTTAAATAGCTCCTATGCTTACATCGAATACTTTGCAAGCTAAAGGAATTTAAATGGCGATCATCGAAGTTCAAAATTTACACAAATCCTATGGCGCATTAAAAGTCCTTAAAGGTCTCACTTTAGAGATCTATGAAGGCGAAACGCTAGTTATTCTGGGAAGATCGGGAGTAGGCAAAAGCGTGCTTTTGCGCCAGATTATGGGCATTGAATTTCCTGATCAAGGCACAATTAACATCAATGGTAAAGCTCTTCATTCTCTTAGCCAACATGAGCAGCTAAAGGTAACCAAAGAAGTAGGCATGCTATTTCAAGGCGCTGCTCTTTTTGATTCCATGAATGTCGGAGAAAATACCGCTTTTTATCTGCGGCAGCATGAAAAAGAAGTGGATGAGAGAGAAATACAGCAACGCGTAGCAGAAGCTCTTGAAATAGTGGGATTAAGTGGCAAGCAAAAAGCAATGCCCTCTGATTTATCGGGAGGAATGCGTAAACGAGCGGCTTTAGCTCGCTTAGTAATCTATCGGCCTAAAATAATTCTTTATGATGAACCTACTACAGGGTTAGACCCTATTACAGCCCAGCAAATCAATCAATTAATCAATACTACTAAACATGAACTAAAAGCTACTAGTATTGTGGTCACCCATGACATTCATTCTGCTATGGAAGTAGGTGATCGATTGGCTTTCCATCATGATGGAAAACTCATCCATATAGCTTCTAAAGAGAACTTTGTTAAAATTGATGATCCCCTAATCAATGCCTTTTTTGAAAACGCTATCGTCACTCGCGATTACTCGCCTTCCTCTAATTATAAAAATCTGGAGCAAATAAAATCATTATGACCGATCCATTGAAAAATATTATGATAGGAATTTTTGTTGTCACCGCTATGGCAGTCATTGTGTTTGCTCTAATGTTTTTACACCCTTCCTTAGGAGATGAAAAGCGGGTGCTGCGTGTACGTTTCCCTAATATTGATAAAATTTCAGTAGGCACCCGAGTCTCATTTGCTGGTAAACCTGTCGGTGAAGTAGCCGCTATTCACGAGATAAAAGATGCGATAGAATCTCGTCAACCGTATCAGGGAATTATTTATGTTTATGAGCTTGTACTGCATGTAGATTCCAATGTTAATGTCTTTAGCACCGATGAGATTTCTGTGCGTACCTCCGGCCTTCTAGGAGAAAGATCCGTTGTCATTATTCCCCTTCCTTCCAAGGCAGGAGAACCTTTACGCCTTGTGAATGAGGAGATTTTGTATGCCTCTGAAGCGGGTAGTGTGGAAGATACCCTTAAAGAATTTAAG
This sequence comes from Neochlamydia sp. AcF84, assembly GCF_011087585.1. Taxonomy (NCBI): domain Bacteria; kingdom Pseudomonadati; phylum Chlamydiota; class Chlamydiia; order Parachlamydiales; family Parachlamydiaceae; genus Neochlamydia; species Neochlamydia sp. AcF84. The sequence continues at coordinate 2,387 of NZ_VJOT01000051.1, read as the reverse complement.
GAGCTTGCAGGGAAATTTGATACCTCTCTTAATTCTATCTCTACCGTATTCAATGAAATATCGGAAGAAAAAATTATAGAGAAATTAGGAATCGCTATCCAAAATGTTAATTCTATCACTCATGCTCTAAACCAACCGTTACAACTTTCTCAAATGGTAGGAAATACACACGCGCTTACTGAAAAAGTCCTTACCTCATGGGAAAGAGTGGAGAGCATGTTAAGTAACTTATCTGCAGCTTCCCACAACTTTCGCCTACTTACAGATAAAGGGAGTAATATTTTAAGCTATGTTGAAAAGGGGCAAGGAACCTTAGGAAAATTGTTGATGACTGATCAGCTATATTTGAAAGTTAACTCCTTCTTAAGCAAAGGAGAAACGATGATGAATGATATTAACCACTATGGCTTACTATTCAATATGGATAAAGGCTGGCAACGCCTTCGCGCACGCCGCCTTAACCTTTTATACACCCTCTCTACCCCTCAAGAATTTCGTAATTATTTCAACCAAGAAATCGATCAAATCAACACTTCGCTCTCACGGGTCTATGCTTTGGCTGAGCAAACCCATGGAAGTGCATCAGAATGTAAGCTTTTTGAAGATCAAGCGTTCCAAAAAGCTTATCGAGAACTACTTAGACGAGTAGCTGAGACTGAAGAGGCATTAAAGATGTATAATCAACAACTTATAGACAGGAATGCTAAAAAACCAGAGTGAACAGACTTAGAGATTTACAAACAATTCTGTGCAAGTTATGAATGGTGTAAAAGATTAAGTTAGGTGAGTGATGGAAGCTATCCCCTATACACAAATACAAAAAGGCCATTTTCTGATCGCCTCTCCCGATATCGATAAAGGCATATTCTTTCGCGCCGTCGTTCTTATCTGCGAGCATAACCCGAGTGGATCTTTTGGCCTGGTTATCAATAAACCTTTGGATCTTGAATTGCCTGAAGAAATTATTAGCGTCCAACATTTAGCTAATCCACGTGTAGGAATACGTGGAGGAGGGCCTGTCCAAACTAACCAAATGATGCTTCTTCATACGGGCAAAGATATTTCTCATCAAGCTTTACAAATCACTAAAGATATTTATCTGGGTGGAGATTTACAATTCTTACAAGAGTCTTTAAATGATGAGAATGGGCCTTATATCCATCTTTGCTTTGGATATGCCGGCTGGGGGGCAGGCCAATTGGAAAGAGAATTGCTAGATGAAACATGGTTCGTCTATCCTGCCAACGCTAAGCATATTTTTCATACTCCTCCCGATAAACTTTGGCAAAGTCTTTTACGAGAGATGGGAGGGAAATATGCCTCGCTTTCTATGATTCCTGAAGATCTATCGGTTAATTAATAAGAAATTAGGAAGAAAGGTGATGATGTTTAAAGTTTTAACTCTAGTACTTTGCTTGTTCTTAGGCGAATTTGCAAGGGCAGCAGAGGCTCCTACACTAAGCCTGAAAGGTCAAGCTGTTTTACATAGGCAAGCAGACCAAATTAGCTTAACCATTGGTGTCACTAACTTGGGAGCAGAAGCCGCTAGTGTATTAGCGGAAAATTCTAAAAAAATGCAAAATATCATTCGAGAGCTAAACAAAAAAGGTTTTGATAAGTCTGAATACCAAACAGGCCAATTTAGCATCCAACCTACCTATACTCTTCCCCCTCAAAATCCGCCTGCTGGCTGGCGCCCTACCATCAATGGCTATGAAGTCTCTAATACCCTTAAGATAAAGACAGGTAAAATTAAAGAGATCGGCGCTCTTATTGACACGGCTCATCAAGCAGGAGCCAATAAAATCGATCACATCTATGCTAGTTTAAAAGATGAAAGAGTTTATTGGGAAGAAGCTGTCGCCAAAGCCACTAAGAATGCTATTGCTGATGCTAAAGTCATGGCTGAGGCTGCCCAAGTAAAACTAAACCGCCTTTTATCCATCTCCCTCAACGATACCCTTGCTAGATCTCCCCAATCTTTAACTCCTATGTTTCTTAAAACTATGGCTTCGGAGCTGACGCCTATAGAACCAGGCGACATTGAAATCAAAGCAAACGTTAACGTCGTTTATGAAATAGATAAGCTAGAGTAATGTAGAACTTATATTCAAGAATATAAGAGCAAATAGATAAGCCTCATTAGATGCTTAATCCTACCCTTTTAGCAACTATCTGGATTAATCTTTTTATTTTTACTCCCTCAATTAAATACCTTTAAAAGTGTTAAATATATTCCAAGTTATTGGTTAGGTACTCACCTTACGCAGGCATAGAACTCCTTTGTAAAATAAGGACACTTGTCATTAACTGGCATTTAACCTAATCTTTTTTCTGATTAATATTTTTTATCAACACCTTCATTTATTGTTATCTGGGTTCTTGTT
>NZ_VJOT01000050.1 GCF_011087585.1 Neochlamydia sp. AcF84 | reverse complement strand
CACATAGCTGCCTTCTTTCAGACCCGCTATAAGAGCACATTCTAGCATCTGTTGACCTGCTTGTTCTGCCGTTCCAATACTACCAGCATAAAAGCGGTTGGTTTTGTCCTTGCCTCTTGCCAAACTTAGTTTGACTTCTTTCCAACAAACTTTTCTTGCTTTTCTTGCATCTTTTTTTGCTTGTTTGTCGGCCTCATTTATCTCCACAATCGGTACCATGCTCCCATCTGTTTCACTGATAATGATTGCTTCTTGACTAACCGCTTCTTTTTTTAGCTTAGCTATTTTGCTTGCATGCTTTTGGGTAATCAATCTAACCATAGAAGAAGGAGCTTCAATTCCATAATGCTCCTTCATCTTTTCCCCTACTTTTCCAAACGCAATATCTGCTCCAAAGTCAGTTATTGCTCGCTCTAATGGTAAAGAATATCCTCTGCATCTAACCTTGGAAGAAAAGGAAAAGGGTCTAATCAATTTTCCTGCTCGTAGGAAGCATCTCTCTTCCATACCTACTATCCCAAATGTCGTATGCCAACTTAGTTTTTTTTGGAATGCTGTCTTAATTTCATTTCCTGAGCCTTGGCTTCTTGTTCATTGACTTGATGCTTTGCCCAATCCTCAAGGCATTTTTTCCCTAAGCCTCTAACTTCGGGAATAAGAGCAAATTCAGCATCATCCGCCACTTCTATTCCTTTAACTCCTTCGGTAATATCTAATAATTCTCTAATGGATTCTAATAAGTTGGGATGATTCTTTAAGCGATTAAATACTTTATTAACTTCTTCTTCGTTAAGCATATGCAACCTCCTTTTGCTACGCTTTCAGTATGTATTAATCCCTCCTTATCTTGCCAACACTTTTAATTACACCCCTTAAGAAAGTTTAATGCTAATTTGTTTGGTAAATTCTTCATTTTTTTGCTATAATTATGAATTAGGAAAAATAAACTTAAATTTTTAAGGAGAAATATGGGAGTAGAAAAATCCGAGGCAGCCCCTAGTGCCACTGCTGCAGAGGCTATGAATACTTCTTCCTCTACCACACCTTCCTCTATGGGCGCTTCCCCACAAAATAGTGAACGATTTGCAACTATTAGCAGCATGTCTGATCTTAAAGAAAAGGCTCCAGAGATGCATAAGGCTATGATGCAAGGCTTAGCCATGAACATCTGCAATAGCATGCAAAAACACCAACAGCGTTTTAAAGAGATTCTTAGAAAAGGCCGCAGCCAACAATAAATAATAATGAGTTTTATTATCCCCTCACTTTTTCTTGGCTTTTTAATAGATGATGCCTTGGCAAGGGCCTTAGAAAAAAATACTCCTGAATACCTTCATTTCTTCCTTCAGCCAGGCAGTGGATATCTAGAAGAAGTCACTTATCAAGAAGAGCGCTATATAGGCAAATTTGTTAGTAACGAACAAAATGTCGGGCAATTAGAGCTTTTAGAAGCTCATATTTTTAGCCTCTTAAAGAAGCTAGCCCCTGATTACCATTATACTCCTTCTAATCTAGTCTTATTTGCCCTTCCTCAAAAGGAAGTTACCCCGCCGGTTATTTCTTATAAGAACAAAAAAAGGAAAGCTTAAAAAAAAGCTATAGAAATTTTCATTAGCTGTTAAGGCGATTTTCCTCCAATAAATATAAGTTTCGCATGAAAAACGATGAAAGTGAATGTATTATAATCCGCGAGGAGGAAAAGGGAGAACGTTTGGATAAAATTCTTTCCCAGCGTTTTTTAGGCGTACATTCTCGGACATATTTTCAATATTTAATAGAACAGGGAAGAATTTTTGTTAATGGCGAAGTAGTCAAAAAACGTTATCGACCCTCAGTAGATGACGAAATCCATATCCATTATATCCTTACTCCTGAAATTGGACTGCAACCTGAAGCTATTCCCTTAGATATTATTTTCGAAGATAAAGATTTGATTGTGGTCAATAAACCGGCAGGTATGGTTGTACATCCTGCCCCTGGTCATCCTACTGGTACCTTCGTACATGCCCTCATTTATCATTGCCAGAATCTACCAAAAAATCAGGTAGAGGAGCTTTATCCTCGTCCGGGTATCGTTCATCGCTTAGATAAGGACACTTCCGGCTTACTAGTGGCTGCCAAAACTACTGAGGCTCATACCCGTTTAATTGAAATGTTTTCTAATCGAGAAATTTATAAAGAATATTTAGCTATCTGCTTAGGTAATCCTGGTAGTCAGGAAATTAAAAACTTTATTGGACGACATCCTATTTTCCGACAAAAGATGAAGGTTCTAGAAGAGGGAGGACGTCTGGCCATTAGCGTGTGTGAAACCAAAAATCATTCCGGTCCTTTTAGCTTAGTACAGGTCAATTTAAAAACCGGCAGGACGCATCAAATACGGGTTCACCTGCAACATGTAGGCGCTCCTATTTTGGGTGATCCTATCTATGGAAACCTTCCGATAAATAAAAAATATGGCGTTGATAGACAACTTCTTCATGCCCATATTCTTCAATTTAAGCACCCCATTAAAGGCCACTTTTTAAGTTTTAAAGCAGACATACCTTCGGATATGAGGGTGTGGGTGGAAAAGTTAGTGAAATAAGCAGGGGCGGGGAAAACTGCGACTGTAGAGAGCCGAAAAAGCTAGCATCAAAACTTAAGAGAAAAATGGCTAGAAAATTTAAAAAGAACAGGGGCTTTGACTCACCCATTAAAAGGATCGAAGTGAAGTGAATAAAACAGCTGGCAGGCAAATTTACTTTCTAAGAGGCTTTAAGGTAAAAAGGGGAGAAAAAAGCGTTAACTAGTTAACTATCAAAAGGAAAGCTTTAATGATTAGCCAGTTTTCTCTATAGAGATTACAAAAAAAGTAGAAGGCCAGCTTCTCTAAGGCTGCTTCTTTGCCTTCAGCAAAAATTTATTCATGGAAGCTTTCTAGCTAAAATAAGAAAGGAAAGGGGATAGATGTTCAACCCTTTAAAGTTGGCAATCGCAAGCCAATTGATTTAATTAAGGAGAGGCTCATTCTTAGCGAAGAGGCGCTTTCCTAGGAGGGGGTAACCAAAGCTTTTTTTATAAATTACTCCTTTAATAGATATACAAGTTTTATGTAGATTTATAAAAATAATTGGGATACCCTAAATGTAAGGGCAGAATAAGGGCCATGCAAGTCTAAATTTGGAAAACTTTTGTCAAATATACATATTGAAAAAGGATCGAACTATGAAAGAATTTGTAGCATACATAGTCAAGAATCTGGTCGACCATCCTGACAAGGTAAAAATTAATGAGATTGGTGGAACACAAACTCTGATTATTGAACTATCGGTTGAAAAATCTGATATAGGAAAAATCATTGGTAAAAAAGGTAAAACGATTAATGCCATTCGTACTCTTTTAATGTCTGTGGCTAGCCGCAATGGCATTCGTGTGAATCTGGAAATACTTGAAGATGGTAATCCAGTTAAGCAGGAAGGCTAAATAAAAGCTGGAGGGTAAGTTTGTTATATGGGCTATCCCTCCTTTACTCGGCATCATCCGCTTTAGCTAGCAGCAAAAGCAAATGCTTCTTTAGCTTTTGTAAGAATTTGCTAGTCGAATGTTTTGTGACTTCACTTACAACCATTCTTTAAACTTATCTATCAGGCTTTCTGAGATTTTGCCTTTACAATTTCTCCTCTATTTCAATTAGGTGCTTGCTTGCCACTCTGTTAGGATTATTCTTAAATTATACGTTTTAAGAAAACTTAGCCTGCCTGCCCACCCTTCTGAAAGATGTCCTTTTTGTTTGGAAAAGGGGCCTTATAAAGCACCTGGTAACATAAAGAGTAGATTATACCCTTTAAAGAAACTACGTCTACATAACCAAAAAAGAAATTAACCTTTTTCCAGGCTGACTCTACTCGTAAAAACAAGCTTTTTATCAAGTATATGACTACATAAAAAGTTGCTCGAAAGCGTATTAAAAGCCTATTAGTAAAAAATTATTGCATAGAATTCAAAATGCTTGTTTACAAAACTTATCATGCAATCAAAGATTCAAGAAAAATGGAGGGGGGGGGGAGTAAGATTGGACCGAGTAGGATTCGAACCTACGACCACCCGCTTAGAAGGCGGGTGCTCTATCCACTGAGCTATCAGTCCAAAACAAGTAATAAAACAATACAGCAATCTCTACCTTATTTTCAAGTTCAAATGGATAAAACGTCAAATAAAGATGGAAAGAAGTGTTTGGTAAAAGCTCTTATTTTTTTCTCCACACCTCTCATCTCTAGAACCGGGTCTTTTGCACTTTTAATGGCAAGGAATATAAGCTTAGAGAAATAGCTTAATTGAAAAGAGAGGGAGTTACACGCTTTTGAGCTACTCTTTATGCCCCCCCTGCTTTATAAAATCTTTTTTGCTAAGTAGAGAGGCATCTTTCAGACTATTGGCTATGCAGGCTAAATTTTTTGAAGCGCATTTATATACTTTTTTTCATCAATATAATAAAAACTTTTTTAAAGAAAAGTATAGACAGTTGTTTTTTTTAACATTCTCTTTAAGACGAAAAAGTTTTTATAAAGGAAGCAAAGAGAGGGATTATCCGCTCCTATCATTTTTTATATGACTGATTTTACGATTTTTTGTCATAAATAATGTCATAAAAATGTCGTAAAAGATTATTCTAGGTAAGGGTTAATTCTATAATGGGTAGCTTTTTTGATCCCTTCCTGTAAAATCAACCCCATTTCTATCAGATGGGAAAGGTCTCGTTGGAGCGAACGTCGGTTAATGTTAGGACAGAGCAATTCGTATTCTTGAATAGTAAACTTTTTTTCTGCTTCAAGTAAAATTTCTAGGGCCTGTTTTTGCCTTTCAGACAGTTTATATTTTAGGGCTAAAATATCCAATTTAATCGCCTGAGATCCTTTAAGTTGGATTTCATGCATTTGTGTCTCCAATGCTGTAGAAAAATACTCCAGCCAGCTTGTCATATCCATATGATTGTTTCTAACAGACTGGATGGCTTGATAATACTCCTGTCGATTGCGATCATAATATTCGCTAATTGTGAAAAGCTTTTTAAAATCATATCCCGACCGATGAAGACATAAGGTGGATAGCAGCCGAGCTGTCCTGCCATTACCGTCTAGAAAAGGATGGATATGAACTAGCTGAAATTGGGCAATTCCAGCTAACAGCACAGGAGGGATCTTTTCTTCATGTTGTAACCAATCGACTAGTTCAGCCATGAGTAGGGGAACATCATAGGGTGCAGGGGGAGTATAAATGATTTCTTTGGTTTTTGAATTAGCTACGTAATTTTGAATGGTTCTGTAGTGGCCTGGTTGAGCACTATTTCCTCGCACACCTTCGACTAAGCGTTTGTGAATTTCTCCAATCAAGCCTTCAGTAATGGCTCCGTGGGAAAAAACATAGTCAGCAACAAAATCAAAAGCCTTTTTATAATTCAATAACTCCCTTACGTCTTCAGAATTAACATCCGACATTTTCACCCCGGAAAGCAGCTTTTTAGACTGATCGAGGCTCAAGTGAGTCCCTTCTAGATGAGTAGTATGATGAGCTTCCAAAATTAGTGCACGAGCTTGCATTTTGGATAACCAATTCTCTGAAAGCTTAGCAGCTTCTAAAAAACCTCGTGTTCGTTCAATCGCTGTAAGAGCGGATGCTAATGGGATAGTAATAGTAAAATGAGGATGAAATGGCAATTTTTTAATGACACCTTTTCTCTAATTGTGTCATAAAAATGAGCAGCTGGCAATAAATTTCTCACTCTATTCTATTTTTAAGGTGCTGCTTGTGATAGATGATATAATCAAGGCTTTATAAAATAAAAAGAGGCTTAAAAAAACATGTAAATTTTTAGCTTGCTACCTTTTGTTTAAGTGATAGAAATTTGAAAGGGCTTCTCTATTAACCTACCAGCAATTCTTTTAAGAAATTTTTTAGCTTTAGTTCTTGCTTGAGGAAGGTTTATCATTTTAAAATCGGCAATTTAATAAAATTTCTCAATTTTCCACTCATGAGCTAAGCCGTGGAGTTAATGGAATAGCTTCCCTCTTAAAATTCGTAAATGACGAGAAAATTGTTTTTGCCTGAAAGGATGTGAATAAATAGATGTTGGGAAAATTATGTTATTAAACATTATGTTTTTGAGCATAATGTTTAATAAGCAAAAGAGTATATATAAAATTTATTAATCGACAGCAAGAGCTGTCTCGCTTGAATCGCCTAGCTAATAGCAAGGAAGCAGCAATGGCCGTTATTTGGGGAAGAAGGCGGGTGGGAAAAACTCGCCTACTTTTAGAATGGGCTCAACAATATCAGTAGAAAAGCATTTTTGCTGGATAAATTTAAGGGAGATCCTTATGATTAGAATACAATAAATTTTCTAAAGCCATTAAGGTTGAAATGCATCTGCCAGAAGTTTTTGTGGGTTTAGGAGGCAATGTGGGAGACAGTTATGCGATTTTATCCCATGCTATAGAAAAAATGGCTGCTCTTTCTAGTATTTACGATTTAGAGGTTTCTCGCTTTTATTGTACAACACCTGTAAGCTCTATCTCTCAAAGATTTTATATCAACGCTGTTTGTCGCTTTAAAACAACGCTTTTACCTCAAGAGCTGTTAAGACAGTTGCAGTCTATTGAGAAAAGCTTAGGCAAGCAAGCAAAGCCTAAAGAAGCTCCTCGAAGAGTGGACTTAGATATTTTATTTTATGGAAGGGAAATAGTGAATGAACCTGATCTACAAATTCCTCATCCTTATTGGCATGAAAGGCTTTTTGTTATAGCTCCTTTAGCTGACCTGGTCACTCACTTATTTGTTCCTCAACCGGGCCGAGCTAAACCTTTAGAGCCCTTTAATGTAAGGAAATATCTTCAAGAATTTCCTAATATTCATCAAGAAACTGTCACCCCACTTTCAGAAATATCAAGGAAAAACTTATGCAGACTGTACCCTTTAAAAAATTCTCTATCGGTAAAGGGCAACCCTTAGCTATTTTGTCAGGCCCTTGCGTCATCGAAAGTGAAGAACATTGCTTAGCAACGGCAGAAGCGCTTAAAAACTTATTATCTAAGCACAATATTAATCTTATTTATAAGTCTAGCTATGATAAGGCCAACCGCTCTTCTTACCAATCTTTTCGCGGACCCGGATTGGAAGAAGGTTTACGCATTTTAGAAAAAGTGAAAAAAGAACTCGATTTACCCATTGTGACCGATGTGCATTCGCCCCAAGAAGCAAAGGCAGCAGGTCAAGTGTGTGATCTAATTCAGATTCCTGCTTTTTTATGTAGGCAAACCGATCTTATTAACGCAGCTGCCCAAACAGGAATTCCTGTTACTGTAAAAAAAGGGCAGTTTATGGCTCCTTGGGATATGCTTAATGTGGTAGAGAAATTCCGTGCGGCTGGCAATGAAAACATTATCTTAACTGAGCGCGGAGCTACATTTGGCTATAACAATCTAGTCTGTGATATGCGAGCGATCCCTATCATGCAGGGATTTGGCGTGCCCGTGTGCTTTGACGCTACCCATGCAGTACAATTGCCTGGAGGGTTAGGAAATCAATCAGGGGGACAAAGAGAGTTTATTCCTATCTTAGCCAAAGCCGCTATCAGTGCAGGTGCTAATTGCTTGTTTATGGAATCGCATCCTCATCCCGTGAAGGCAAAAAGTGATGCTTCTTCTGTTTTAGATTTTAAAGATTTACCTGCTTTGCTAACTATACTAGAAAAATTATATGATTTGATCCAGAGCTCCTAACTCTTATTTCTTAAGCATGCTAAAAAAAGCTTTTAAAGCTTATATCAATTAAAGAAACTTAAGTCGATGGTCAAAAAACATTTTTTTTCTCCTCTTGCATTCTCACCTAAATGTCAGCGTGTCTCTTTGCTTTCTCCTCACTTTGCGCTGATCATTTTGCTTATGGTAGCCTTATTAAGCGGAATAGCTTGGCAAATAGGGCATGTGAATGAAAAAGACGAGCTAGAATATCGTCAGCTGATTGCCGCCTCTCAATCTTCTAAGTCTGCCATGCAGCTAAATTCTTATACAGCACGCCAGGAAAGAGAAGGTGTACAAAAGGATATCTATTTTTATAAAAGAGGTGAGCGTTTGCACATGCGTTTAATAGCAGATGCTGCTCAGCTGCTTTTAAAGCAGCAAGATCTTCATCCACAGGTAGTAGAACATATGCAAAATGTTAAATGCTTGATGCAAGAAGAGCTTTATTACCTTCTTCCTGATGGGCGGGAAGCTATTTTGCAACCTGATGGGCAATTACGTCTACGTTCCGCTCATGCTCCTTCTCTTTCCTTTTCCTGGTCTCCAGAAAGTAGGTTGGAATGGCGTCCTATGCAACTTTTACGCTTCATAGAGGCAGAGACAGCCGAGTATCATTATAAAAAAGATCTTCTAATAGCTAAAAAAGTAAAAATGAAACAGTATGCGATAGCCGGTCATCAACTCAAAGAAGTAGTCGAACAGGAAAAAATTTTAATGCAAGGAACAGCAGACAAAGTCGAATTTTCTTTGAAAGGCGATGAAGAAGCTTTTCATTTAAAAGCCCATCACTTTAAAGCTAAACTTTTTGGCCCAAACGGTAGAGTTTTATGAGAAAATATTTCTTCTTATTTTGCCTTCTTTTCAATTGCCTGCTTGCTGAAGAATCAACACCTTTGAGTGTTGAAGCAGAAAGTATGCATTACAATGGAGAATTAGTTCATCTAAGCGGCAAAGTGTTCCTTGAGCATGAGTTAGGAAAGGTGAATGCTCAAGAGATAATTATTTTTCCAACAAAAGAGGCTAAGAAAAGGAGCTTTTCTCGCCTTAAAATAGTCCAGGGGGCTGAAATTGCCTTGCAAGACGGTGGACAGATGAGCTGCTCGGAAGCCGAAATAGACGCTCAGAACTTGGTAGGAAAATTTTTGAATGGTCCCAACCATGAAGATGTTGTTTATAAAGAAAACATTCAAGAGAAAGCTTCCCTTCTCACTAAACCTCTAGAAATTAAAAGCCATCAACTGACCATCTATCTGCAACGGCAGGAACAAGAGGGAAAATCTTTTCTTGCTATAAGTGAAATTTCCGCCTCTCCTAACGTGACTATCAGTTACAATCATGAAATTTTCGCACAAGCTGATCATGGAACCTATAAAAGAACAAAGTCACCCTTTGTTCCAGATAAGCGAAACACCGCGCAAACTAATAGGGTGGGGGTCTTATCTTTGCAAGCTAATAAATCATCAGGAATTTGTCGCCTAAGTAATCCCAAAGGAGATTTTATCAATGCCCAGAAAATTGACTGGGATGTTTTTAGGCGGCAATTAGAGTTTGATAAACCTAGCGGCTCTCTTTATACAGGTACCGCCAATGAGCCAGCCTATGGAATAAATTTTTCCTGTGCGGCCATGACCTGGGATGAGCAACAAGATATTCTTACTTTATACCAGCAAATTGAAATTGATTATTTAGGTTTAGGCAAATTAACAACTCCCGAAAAGGTTTATATCTCTAGGCAGCCAATAAATGCAAGCAAGCAAGTGAGTTTGATTGAATGTAGAGGTCCTTCGGTTTTAAACTACCAAGATAAGACAAAAGGCCTAGATTATACTCTTTCTACTTATCATAAGCTTACAGTGGATCGAAAGTTAAGACAGGCTCATCTGGAAAGCCCACGAGATGCTAATGCCCACGTTATGAAGGGCCAGCAGGTGCATTTTACAGGCGCTATGGGTGAGATATATGCGGATGAAGCTTTTATTTATTATGATGAAATTGCCCAGCAGCTAAAGCCGGTAAAATTATTTCTTAAGGGTAACATTTGGTTACTCAAACGCAAGGCTAATGACAAAGAAAAGCAAGAGCAATTTTCCCATCTAGCCCTATCTGATCGTTTAGAATATAATATAGAGACCCAAGAAATGTTATTTTTATCGGATTATGGAAAGCGCGTGCTTTTTCTTGATGGATCTAATCATTTGCAGATTAGTGCGCCTTCTGTAAAAGTGCTAAAAGATCCTTATACGAAAAAAGATAGAGTACAAGGAATAGGCGATGTTCGTTTTAATTTGATAGAAAAGGAATGCAAGATGTTGCAAGAACGGTTTCCAGCTTTTGAAGAAAAAATAGGTATAGGTATCTTAAGTCATGCATAATAACGAGCATAACATATGTTTAGAGGTTCAGGATCTTCAGAAAAGTTATAATGGGCGTAAAGTCGTTAATGGCCTATCTTTCTATGTTAAAAAAGGAGAAATCGTAGGACTTGTAGGTCCTAATGGAGCAGGTAAGACCACGGCTTTTTATATGACGGTAGGGCTTATACGTCCCGATGCAGGCACTGTATCCTTTAATAAATATGATGTCACCCGTTCTGCTATGCATATGCGCGCACGTATGGGAATGGGCTATCTAGCTCAGGAGCCTTCTGTTTTTCGTTACCTAACTGTTGAAGAAAACATTATGTGCATTTTAGAGTGCTTGCCCTTAACTAAAGCAGAGCGTAAATTACGCTTGGAAAAGTTGTTACAAGAACTTCATCTTGAACCTTTAGCCAAGAAAAAAGCTATAGCGCTTTCAGGCGGGGAAAGACGTCGCTTAGAAATTACTCGAGCCCTTGTGACCGATCCTACCCTTTTAATGCTCGATGAGCCTTTTGCGAATATTGATCCTTTATCGGTTCAAGAAGTCAAGCAGATGGTTTCACATCTAGCGCAGAAAAATATCAGCATTTTAATTACAGACCATAATGCCCGCGAGATTTTTTCCATTGTCGATCGTAGCTATCTAGTGAGCGAGGGAAAAGTCATCCTATCTGGAACAGTCGATACTTTAGTTAATGATCAGCAGGCCCGTCGTACCTACCTTGGAGAGGATTTTAAATTATAAAAGGCCGATAGAGCTGCTAGGCATTAAATCTTAAAAAAAGGGCAGCAGGGAAAAAAGGATAAAACCCAAGGTTTAACCCTTCTATCTCCGCTTTTAATTTCGTGCCCTTATTGTAAAAGTCTACAGATGCTTACTTAATAGGATTGACAATCTCCTCAGGTTTAAAGAAGAAAGCAATTTCTAGTTTAGCATTTTCTACTGAATCTGACCCATGGACAGTATTTTCTGTGACGGATTTAGAAAAATCTGCACGAATAGTGGAAGCAGCAGCTTTAGAAGGGTCAGTGGCACCCATTAATTGACGATTTTTAGCTATAGCATCTTCGCCTTCTAGTACCATCACCATGACAGGCCCGGAGCTCATCATGTTGATAAGATCTTTGTAAAAAGGGCGATCTTTATGGACTGCATAAAATTGACCTGCTTGCTCGGCAGTCAAATGGAGCATTTTTGCAGCTGAAATTTGTAAGCCATTTTTTTCAAAACGTGCAATAATTTCACCTACATGCTTATTCGCGATACCATCAGGCTTTATCATAGATAAAGTCTGTTGAGGAGAAGGATTAACATCCGCAGCCATTAGCGAAAAAGGAGTTAAACAAGCAAATAGAAAAAATAGGGTCGTCCTTAACATAGTGAATGTCCTTATAGTTTTAACGGGTATGAGGGCAGATTTCAGTGCTTTTAAAGAAATAGTTAATTTCGGTTTGAGCATTTTCAGCAGAATCTGAACCATGTACGCAATTTTCATCGATGGAGTGGGCAAAATCTGCACGAATAGTGCCTGGAGAGGCTTTCTTGGGATCAGTAGCTCCCATAATTTCTCGGTTTTTAAGGACAGCCTGGTTACCTTCTAATACCGTAATGAGTACAGGACCTGAAATCATAAAGCTAACAAGGTCTTTAAAAAAAGGACGCTCTTTATGAATAGCATAAAACCCCTCGGCTTCCTGCTGGCTTAAATGTTTCATTTTAGCAGCCACAATCTTTAACCCATTTTTTTCAAAGCGAGCAAGGATTTCACCTATCTGATTTTTACCTACAGCATCTGGCTTAATGATGGAGAGTGTGCGTTCTTGTGATGTCATTCTTCTTTATTTCCTCCTTTAAAGGTTATTAAATAAAAGGTAGTATAGCAAACTTGAAAAAAATACACACTATTAAACCATTTTGAGGCTTAAAAAAATGATGGATTTTAAACAAAAACTCTATACTTATGCCCAGTTACTGATAGAACATGGCTTAAATGTACAAAAAGGACAGATTGTTAACATTACAGCAGAAATTTGCCATCGTGAGCTTACCCATCTGCTTTGCCAAATAGCTTATCGCCGAGGAGCCAAGCATGTGAATGTAGATTTTATTGAGCCTCGTTTAATAAGAACTCGCCTCTTGGATTCGATAGAAGACGATGATCTAGCGTATGTGCCTCACTATCTTAGCCAAAAATATGAAGAATTTGTAAAAGAAGGAGCTGCTGTCTTACGATTGATTGGTAGTGAACTTCCCGATAACCTTACAGATTTAAATCCTCAAAAAATTAACACTCTCTCCAATAGTAATTTTAAAGCTCTTAAAAAATATTATACTGAGGGGGTAAGTAAGTCGAAAGTTCAGTGGACAGTTGCCGCAGCAGCTACGCCGCAATGGGGAAAAAAAGTTTTTCCTGAACTTGAGGAAGCAAAAGCTTGTGAAGCATTATGGGAGCAGATTTTCAAAATTTGCCGGGCTGATCAACCTAACTGCCTTGAATTATGGAAAACACATAATAGTATCTTGCAAGCACGTGCTAAGCACCTGACTAAAATGAAAATTCGCGAATTGCATTTTACAGGCCCAGATACCGATCTAAAGGTTTTTTTAAGCCCGCAAGCTCTGTTTGTGGGAGGGGGAAGCCAAGGACCTAGAGGGGAATTTGAGCCTAATATTCCCACAGAGGAGTGCTTCACTACGCCTGATTATCGTCTAACCACTGGTAAAGTAAAAGTTACGCGTCCTGTGCTTGTGAATGGTAAAATAGTTAAAGATTTGCATTTGGAATTTAAAGAAGGCAAGCTTGTTCATTTTGAGGCTAGTGAAGGGAAAGAAAATTTTGCAAGATATATCGATAACGATGCAGGCTCTCGCTTTTTGGGCGAGGTGGCTTTAGTAGGAACAGACTCTCCGATATTCCAAACGGGTAAGATATTTGAAGAAATCTTGTATGATGAAAATGCCGCCTGCCATATTGCCGTGGGTTTTGCCTATAGTATGTGTATAGATGGAGGCCCTTTAATGTCGCCTGAGCAGCTTGCAGATATAGGATGTAATGTAAGTACCGTACATGTCGACATGATGATTTCGGATGAGCATGTAGATGTGGAGGCAACTACCTATGAAGGTAAAAAGGTTAAGTTGATCTGCAAAGGGCAATGGATGCAAGGGTTGTAAATGGGTAGCCGCCAATCTAAATTAAGAGAGAGGAATAGCAAGAAGGTATGTTTGACATTTGATAGAAAAGGTTTAAAACTTTTCCTTAAGTTATCTTTTGTAAAATGTAAAACTAAGCAAGAAAAATAACAAAAAAGGATAAGCTAGCAACTTTAAATAGAAATTTTACTTTCGTTTTTTTGGCGGTTTTAGTCTTTCTAGCTTACAGGGCTTTTTTACATGGATGCAGAGTAACCGCAGTGAGCTATTCTGGATAGATTAAATGAAGAGGTTTATCCTGAATGTTTTTTTCTAGCAGAGCCTTGCAGTGGGTGGATTTCATTTACTTCGCTAAATTTTTGCTTTTTCGCAACTAGAGCTTTTTTTCCACGAGCATTTATTTATAATTTTAGCGGCAACTTTGTTTTTAAAATTTCCTAGGTAAAAGGTAAGCGGTCACGGGATATAAAAGGTTTTTTAGATAATAGAAGGTATGGGTTGCTTGGTACGAGCTGCATGGATAGCGTCTGCTAGAAAATCTAGAATAGACTTTCCTTGTCGATAAAGAGTTTCGATACAGCTATGCAGCACTTCCCTCCACCTTTTGCCATAGATAGTTCAACATGATTTAAAGCCTTTTTGCCCTGAGACAATATTTTAGGAGAGTTTTATATCAAAAAATGCTATATTTTCTTTACAAGTAAATCATTACAAA
>NZ_VJOT01000049.1 GCF_011087585.1 Neochlamydia sp. AcF84 | reverse complement strand
GCCCTTCTTCCCCGTGCTTTTATTTTCCCTCCATCCTTTAATGGTTTCATCCGAAAACCATAAAGTTATGCTTCCTCTTTGTTCTAAAGCTTTGTTATACTCGGACCAATTACGTATGCGGTAAGTGACTTTTTTTTCCATAGCCTGCCTATATTTTTGTTGTTGCAAACTAATTTTATAGCTCTTATGTGTTAAAGGGCAATCTTATCGCATACACTTCTTAGCATTTACGCAACAACGCCAATATAGCAGCACATTATTTAAACGAGTAATTAAAACTCTAGCCGTGCCATCTTAAATGTAAATTTTCTTAAATTTTATTTCTTCCAAATTAATAAGATTTGTTAAATAATTGATATTTATTATTTATTCACTCTCCTGCTTTTTTTAAAAGATTAATAAGGGGTAGATTTTATTTTATTTAACTAATTTCAACCTTAAATAAACATTTTACTAGGCAAGTCTTCGAAGAGCCAAAATAGGATAAGCTTATGAATCAGTTCTCATCAGATCCTTTCCGTATTCATCCCTTAATTTTTCCAGCTTTTGAAAATAATGAAAAATATTCTAGTTACTCAACAAGAGATACCACAGCCTATAGAGATATTAGTTTTAAGATATTCAAAGAACTGGGGTTACAAGATCTATGCCAAGCTAAATTAGTCTGTAAGGAATGGAAACATTTAATTGAAGGTGGCTCTTTAGCCATAAAAGCTTATACTCTAGCTTTAAAACTTTTTATTCAAAAAGGTAACCCTATTAAGCAAGCTTTTTGCATAGAAAAACTAGGCGATATTTATTTAGGCAAAGATAGTACTAAAGCATTGCTTCAAGCCGTAGGGCTATACAATTACTCCTTACGTATTTCTTCGGAAGGTCAACAAAAGATTATCAAAGAAAAACTTTTTAATGCGCAGCGCCTACTTACTAGAATTTGTGGAGGAAAATCTTTAAGCAATGAATTAATAGAAAAACAATTTGAAGGTAATCGCGAAGTATTAAAAAATTTTAGAGAAGAAATAGAGAAGGAGATTCAAGTACTGTCCGAAAATCCCTCCCCTCAAGAAGTAAGAAAGCTTTATAGAGATATTGCAAAGGGTGTAAAAAGCTTTTTTAGCATTCTAGCTAACCAAGCCATTGATGTCTTAGGCGATGCACCTTGTGAGTATGCCATGATAGGCTTTGGCTCGTTAGCTAGAGAAGAGATGACTCCTTATTCTGATCTAGAATTTGGGGTTCTTATACAAGAAGATACTCTTATAAATAAAAAGTATTTTAGGGATTTTACAAATCTACTTCACTTGCAGGTTATCAACTTAGGCGAAACGATTCTTCCTGCATTGAACATTCCTTGCTTAAAAGCCATCCATTTTTTTGATGGTATTACGCCACGCGGCTTTGCTTTTGATGGTGCAGGGGTAGAAGGAAAAGGGTGTAAAACTCCTTTAGGCAATGGTAAAACATTTGAGCTTATCCAAACCCCTGAAAAGATGGCCCAATATATTGCTCAAGATGAAAATGGAGAGTGGTGGCATGAAAAAGAGCCTCATCTTCCTATGGAGCTATTAACCTTCACTCACTTGTTAGGCAACGAGGAGCTAACCGAGCAATATAGACAAAGTGTTCAACACAAACTCGCTACTCCTTATCAACAAGATTTTGATCTTCGTCAATACTTAGCTAAAAAGCATTTGATCCAGGCAGATATGATATCTTTTAATCCAAACCTAAATGATCTAAGAAGACAAGGTATGCTTTTTAGAGCTAAAGAGGACTTCTACCGTTTTCCTCATCTAGCTTTAGATCGCTTGGCTCTGTTTATAAAAGTGACTGCTTCAAATACCTTTTCCAGGCTTGCTCAGTTAAATGAGCAAGGGATTTTAACGGATGAGGCTGCTGAAAAGCTAGAGGAGTGGATGAGCATAGCATTGCTTATGCGCCTTAGAACCTATTCCTACTATCAATCCCAGAAAGAGATGATGAACCCTTTAATTAAACTCTTCGGATTTGAGGATCCAGCTCTTATTAGAAAACAGTTTGCTTTAAATCCGAAATTATTAAAAAAAGTAGAAAGAATTTATAGTATTTTTATCAGGGAAATTGCATGAAGATTTTATTTACCATTTAGTATTTCCATCATGTAGTCTCGATTCCACCCGGCTTTTGCTCTCTTGCCCTTGATTCCTGCTTTTGTTTTTGTATCAGCTTTTAATAAATTCATTGTACATCTTTTCAAAACAGATAGATTTTCGGGACCGTGGTCTTTACGGACTTTGCTCTTATCTTCCCCATAAGAAACATCTAATTGCCAATGAACTTTGTTTTCGATACCCCAATGCAAGCGTATGCCTAGTCCATGCTTTTCAGCGCTAGCTTTTTCACTAGCAATATAGTATCTAGCCTCTATAGATGTCTTATCTTTAATGCGCCTAGTGCTTCTCATGCAGACTAGCGCATTCAGATCTACCCATTCTTCTTTCTGGGGCAGCCAATCTAATTCATGCGTACACCAAACTTCTCGCTTCTCAAAACGATCTCTGCTCTTTTCTTCAATCGAGTAATAATCGCAACTCGCTTCTTTAGGTGTTACCTGTATAGCTTGATCAAAAAAGTTTTTGGTTTCTGCATGTAGATTCCCTTGATTACCTTTCAGTGCGAGTAAGTAATGACCTCCTTGATGGCGAATCTGTTTAGCTATCTCTTTCTGACATCCAGCTGCATCTATGGTAACTGTAGCTCCTTTGATATCAAGCATATCCAATAACAAGGGAATGGCAGTTATTTCTTTTGATTTTGTGTCCGTAGCAAGCTGACCAAGTATTAGCTTATTCTCTGCTGCAAAGGCACTAACCATGTGAATTGCTTTTCCTTCACGAGCTGCATCATACGAGCCTCTTAATGTTTTGCCATCTATAGCAATCACTCCTTTAATGGCTCCAGCAATGTTTTGGGTCCATTGTACAAAACATCTTTCAAAATTCGAGGCAGATACATAGCGGAAAAATCTTCCTAAAGTATCATGCGATGGCACGCCTGCTAAGCAAATTCCATGCTCTTGCAGCCAAGGTAAATTGCAAGATGCCCATAAATGGATGGTTGCCCAATCATCTGCACCGCATAAAACCGCCAAAATGCTAATCGTAACAATATCAAACAAACTATAGATTTGGTTTCTTTGCTTCCTTGGATCTTCCAGGTCCTTAAATACAGCAAAAATACTATTGGGCTTATGCGTATCCATTCATTCCTCCTTTTTAAGGAAAAGAATGATAATTATACCCCTTGCTTTGTCAACTTAAATCTTCATGCAATTTCCCTGGTATTTTTATTCCTTTCTATCAAACTGTTCAAAAGTTTCTATCTGGCGATGAGGAGGCTCTTAAGTCTTCCACTTTAAATGGTGATTTGCCTCAAATCCAAGGGGACATAGCTTTAAGATTATTTCAACAAGAAGAAGCAAAAAAGTGGTATATCTTAGCAAGACAGTCTACCCCACAAAATCCTGACATTATAAATATTTTAGGGCTTATCTACGAAGAGCAAGGTGACTTAAAGGCTGCAGCTGATTGTATCAATCAAGCAATTGCTACGGAGTGTGAACATGCGAAAAAAGATTACTTTAAGATGGCAAAGTTTTATAACAATCTGGCGCAAATCTATACTCAACAGGGGAAGTTAGAGCAGGCAGAGGAGTTTGTAAAGAAAGCGCTTGCCATTGGACTTAAGCCTAAGAAGGGAAATCTTGGTATTGTAGCGATGTCGTGTAACAAACTAAGCCAAATTAATCTTGCTCGAAGAAATTTAGAGCTGGCGATAGAATATACTAACACAGCACTCGTTATACACTTGAATTTTCTTGGTAGAGATCATCCTGCTGTAGCAGTGGAATATAACAATTTGGGGGTATTCTACACAGAACAAAAAAATTTTGCGCTCGCAGAAATTTATACCATGAAAGCGCTCAATATTGACATTAAGCATTATGGCGAAAATCATCCTGCCGTGGCAAGAGATTATAACAATCTAGCTTGGGTCTACCTTGGCTTAAAAAAGCTAGAAAAGGCAGATGAGTCTAGCAAGAGAGCCCTCAACATTAATCTCAAGTTGTTTGGTGGCAATCATCCTACCGGAGCAGCTTATTATCATACGCAAGGTGTAATTTATAAGAACCAAAGGAATATGAGTCAGGCAGCTGAATATTGCGAGAAAGCTTTAGAAATGCAACTTAGGTTATCTGGTGAAAAAAATTTAAATGTAGCAATCATTTACACCAACTTAGGGGCGATTTATAAAGAACAAGGAAAGTCAAAACAGGCAGTAGAACGGACTAAGAAAGCGCTTTTTATCATTCACGGCCTGTTTGGTAGAAAGCATCCTAATGGGATAAAAATTTATTATAGTTTGGCGGAAATCTATATATCTCAAAATGAATTAAGATTGGCGGGTAAATGCATTAAAAAAGCACTTAAAATTGAGATTCCACTTTTAGATAAAAATGATTATAGGCTGGCAAATTTTTACCACCTACTGGTGCAAGTCTATGGAAAACAAGGAAAACTTGGTCGGGCAGCTGAGCATGCTAAGAAAGCGCTTGAAATTAAGATTATGCATTCTGGTGAAAATAATTTAGAAGTTGCAAAAGATTATGATAAATTAGGAATGCTTTATCTTAAGCATGGAAATTTAGAATTGGCAGCTAAATGCTTTAAGAAAGAGATTAAAATTAATACCCTGCTTTTTGAAGAAAATTATCATAAACTATCAGTCCTTCATTATCAGCTGGGGCAAATTTATATAAAGCAAGGAAATCTTGATCAAGCAGCTGAACATATGAAGAAAGCTCTTGAAATTAAGATTATGCATTCTGGTGAAAACCATTATAAAGTAGCCATCCTTTACAATAATTTGGGAGTGATTTATTTAGCACAGGAAAAATTAGAATTGGCAACCCAATATGCCGAGAAAGCGATTAACATTAAGACAGCACTATTGTTTAAGGAAAAGCATTTTTCTATTGTAATGATGTTTAGCGCCCTAAGGAAACTTTATAGAATGCCAGAAAAGATTGGAATTGGTAGCTAATTATGCTAAGAAAGCGCTTGAAATTGAAGCTTCATTTTATGAATAAAGAGCATTGAGTAAAAAAGCTAAAGCTAGCTAAAAAATGGATAAGTTTATGAATCAGCTTTCATCAGAGCATCTCCGTATTCACTCATTAATATTTCCTGTCTTTAAGCATGAAGAAGCACCTGGTAGCTATTCTGCAAGAGATACTACTGCCTATAGAGAGATTAGCTTAAAGATATTCAAAGAATTAGGATTACAAGATCTATGTCAAGCCAAACTAGTCTGTAAGGAGTGGAAGCAGCTAGTTGAGGGTAGTTTTTTAAGTGAAAAAGCCTATACGCAAGCCTTAAAGAGCACTGTTGAAAAGAAAGACCCTATTCAAGAAAGCTTTTGCATAGAAAAATTAGGCGATATTTATTTAAGAAAAGAAACGACAGAGACGCTTCTGCAAGCGGCGGGTCTTTACAATTATGCCTTACGCCTAGCTCCTCAAGAGTGGCAAAAAGTTATTAAAGATAGACTTTCCCAAGTTCAAAATTTTCTTGTTAAACAATGTAAAGGCAGACCTTTTGATCCGGTAGTAGTAGAAAAACAATTTGAAAACAATCGTAAGGTATTGAAAAAATTCAGAGAAGAAATAGGGGAGAAAATTCAAAAGCTACCCGAAACTCCTTCTTCCCAAGAGGTGAGAGATCTTTAT
This sequence comes from Neochlamydia sp. AcF84, assembly GCF_011087585.1. Lineage (NCBI taxonomy): Bacteria > Pseudomonadati > Chlamydiota > Chlamydiia > Parachlamydiales > Parachlamydiaceae > Neochlamydia > Neochlamydia sp. AcF84. The sequence continues at coordinate 29,368 of NZ_VJOT01000049.1, read as the reverse complement.
GCTGAGATAGCTCGCCAGATAAAAATTTTCTTTGGGCAGCTTGCAATACAAGCTTTTGACAATTTAGGGCCTGCTCCATGTGAATACGCCATGATAGGCTTTGGTTCGTTAGCTAGAGAAGAGATGACTCCTTATTCTGATCTGGAATTTGGTATTCTTATAGAAGAAGATACTTCAGTAAATAGAGAATATTTCAAGTGTTTTACAATTCTCCTTCACTTGCATGTTATCAACTTAGGAGAAACCATTCTTCCTGCTTTAAATATTCCTTGCTTAAAAGCCATCAATTTTTTTGATGGTTTAACACCTCGGGGCTTTGCCTTTGATGGGGCAGGAGTAGAAGGGAAAGGCTGTAAAACCCCTTTAGGAAATGGTAAGACGTTTGAGCTTATCCAAACTCCTGAAAAGATGGCTCAATACGTCGGTAAAGATGAAAATGGTAAATGGTGGCATGAAAAAGAGCCTCATCTTCCTATGGAGTTACTAAACTTTACTCATTTGCTAGGCAATCTTCAATTAACTAAAGCTTATGATGAAAAAATTCAAGAAATCCTTAATACGAATACGTATTATCAAGAAAACCTTGATCTGCGCCAGTATTTAGCTAAGCAGCACCTTGTGTTAGCTGATATGATAGCTTTTAGCCCAGGAATGGGTGATTTAGGCAGGAATGGCATGCTTTTTCAAGCAAAAAATGATTTTTATCGCTTTCCTCATTTGGCGTTGGGCAGGCTAGCTCTTCTTAAAAAAATAGTAGCTTCTAATACTTTTACTAGAATTGATAAGCTAAGGGAATTAAACATCCTAAAGAAAGAGGCCGCTGAAAAGTTAAAAGATTGGATGAGCCTAGCATTATTCATGCGTCTTAAAACCTATTCTCATTATCAAGCGCAACAAGAAATGATGAATCCTCTTCTTAAACCCTTTGGATTTGATGATCATGAGCTTACTAAAAAGCAGTTTGCCTTAGATCATAAAGCTTTAAAAAAAATTAAAAAAATTTATCAGGTCTTTATTCCTTTCTATCAAGCTGTCAAAGAATTTTTAGTAGGCAATGAAGCTAAACTTAAATCTTCCGATTTGGAGGATAACTCGCCGCAAACGCAAGGCGATATACTTCGAAGGCTTTTTCAACATAAGAGAGCAGAAAAATGGTATCTTAGAGCAAAAGTAGCAAATCCACAAAATTCGGAGGTGTTAAATGCTCTAGGAATCATTTACCATAAGCAAGGCAATTTAGTACAAGCCGCTAAGCATAGCAACAAAGCGCTTACCATTGACCTTAAGCTTTATGGTAAAAATTATCCTCAGGTGGCGAGAGATTATAGCAGCCTAGGACTCATTAACCAAGAGCAAAGCAATTTAGGCAAGGCAGTAAAGTATAGCCGAAAAGCGCTTGTTATCGATCTTAAACTTTTTGGTGAAAATCATCCCCTCGTGGCAATCGACTACAGTAATCTAGGAGCAATCTACAACGCCCAAGGTAATTTAGACAAAGCATTTGAGTATAGCAACAAAGCGCTTGGTATTAACCTTAATCTGTTTGGTGAAAATCATCCCATCGTAGCAACATGTTATAGCAACCTAGGAAAAATGCACAACGGCCGGGGTAATTTAAACAAGGCATTAGAGTATAGCAACAAGGCGCTTACCATCGATCTTAAACTTTTTGGTGAAAAACATCACAATGTGGCAATTCGCTACAGCAACCTGGCAACAATCTACCACAGCCAAGGTTATTTAGACAAAGCGGCAGAATGTAGCCGTAGAGCGCGTGCTATTAATCTTAAGTTTTTTGGTGAAAATCATTCTACAATAGCAAACGATTACAACAATTTAGGCCAATTTTATCAAGAGCAAGACAATTTAGAGAAGGCGGCAGAGTATACCATTAAAGCGCTCGTCATTGACTTTAAGCTGTACGGAGATAATCATCCCAAGGTGGCAAGTTGCTACAGTAACCTAGGGCAAATCTACCAAGCTCAGGGTAATTTAGAGAAGGCAGCAGAGTATAGCAGCAAAGCGCTTGCGATTGACCTCAAACTTTTAGGAGAAAATCATCCCCAAGTGGCAAGTTGTTACATCAACCTAGGGCAAATTTATCAAGCTCAAGGCAATTTAGACAAGGCGTTTGAGTATAGCAATAAAGCACTTACCATCGACCTCAAGCTTTTTGGAGAAACTCATCCTACGGTGGCACTCGACTACAATAACCTAGGAGCAATCTACCAAGCGCAAGGTAAATTAGACAAGGCGTTAGAATATATCACTAGAGCGCTTATTATTAACCTTAGTCTTTATGGAGAGGATCATCCCACGGTGGCAAGCCGCCACAATAACCTAGCAGCAATTTACCAAGCGCAAGGCAAATTAGACAAGGCATTAGAATACAGCACTAAAGCGCTTGCTATTAATCTTGGGTTTTATGGAGAGAATCATTCCAAAGTGGCAAATTGTTACACCAACCTAGCAGCAATTTATCAAGAACAAGGCAAACTTGACAAGGCGTTAGAATACAGCATTAAAGCGCTTACTATTAACCTTAGACTTTTTGGTGAAAATTATCCTAAAGTAGCAACTGATTACAGCAACCTAGGAGCAATCTACCAAGCTCAAGGTAATTTAAACAAAGCGTTTGAGTTTATTAACAAAGCGCTCGACATAGACCTTAAGCTTTTTGGTGAAAATTATCCTAAAGTAGCAACTGATTACAGCAACCTAGGAGCAATCTACCACGACCAAGGCAGCTTAGATAAAGCGGAAGAGTGTAGCAATAAAGCGCTTGACATAGACCTTAAGCTTTTTGGTGAAAATCATCCCTTGGTAGCAATTGACTACAGCAACCTAGGAGTAATTTACCAAGCCCAACTTAATTTAGATAAGGCGGCAGAGTATAGCACTAAAGCGCTTGCCATTAATCTTAAGCTTTTGGGGGAAAATCATCCAAACATAGCAATTTTTTATAATAATCTAGGAAGGATCTACCAACAACAAGGCAATTTTAATAAGGCATTTAAGCATATGAGTAAAGCTTTAGAACTCTCCTACCGTCTATATGGAAGAGGTCATCCCACGGTAACAACATTTTGCAATAACCTATTAGACCTCTTCTTAGAGGCTTATTCAACACACCCCAGGCAAAAATAGTTTTTTTTCTTAAATTTTAAACACTTGGGATGCCATCTGATTAGCTTTAAAAGTTAGCCTATAAAATTTTGTTACCCAAAGTGCTAGAATAACTTTTAGCCCAGATTCCGCAGGTTAATTTCCATTGATCTACAATTTCTGAAATGAGGCTTGAGTAAAAACATAAGTTACTACTCATTAAATAGTTAACCAATCCTCTAGTAGTCATAATAGCTTTTGGATTATGATGGATTAATTAATTTATCATATTCCCTTATCTCAATTTCATTGCATAGTGTAAAAACAATCCTACGGCGGGAAAGTCATCGCTACAATATTTTTTCATCTTTCATGTTTTCGCTTTCTTTGCTTATGGAGGAACACGAATAGTTTTTTCTAAAAAAAGCTGGAAGCCCACGTTCCTATCTTTGAATTTAATCCCTTGATTCCTAACTCGATAAAAAATAATTCTTTAATTTAAATTCTATTCCTTATTACTAAAAAATAATAGCTTGAGATCGTTACAACCTGCGGAATGTGGGTTTTAGGCTATCTTCCCCCTGTCTCGTATATTGAATTTGCCTTCATCCTATCAAACGATGAAGGTTATTAGAATACTTTCTGCAGACCTAACGGGAATCATAAGTTATTACTTTTAGCTAATCTTTTCTCTTGAATTTCTTGCATCGTAGCATTGATGAGTTTTATCTCAAAATCGGCGTTTTGCTTTTCCTTAGAGGCGAAATCGGGACTGTTAGCAAGGGTACTAACGATCGGCTGAGGATAACCAGGCAAGTAGATAAACCTTTCTAGTGTGCCTGATGCGTTGCTTTGTGCATGCGTGGCCAGTCGCATGGCTCCTTTACTCATCACTGAGCCTTTGGAGAAAAACTTAACATCTATTTTATTGGATTCATGCTGGGTTCTATTTTCATCATGAAATTCAATCAGCTGAATGTAGTGCAAGGGTTTTTCTTTATTTGTCACAAGCTCTAATAACTTATCATCTAGATTACCCTCTACTTTAAGACGCATGAGGTTAGCTTGGCTATTTTGAGCGCTCTCAAAAATAACATGCACATCAGCATTCATGATCAACATTAAGTTTTGAGCCAGCCTTAAGTAATCTACAACTAGGTCTGTTTCGGTCTTAAAGCGCTGTTCACGTAAAGCTTTATGAACATTAAAGCCTATTACTCCCAAGGTCAAAGCTAAGATTGCCATTACCATTAGTAGCTCTAAAAGGGTAATAAAACGCTTTTGGACTCGCTTACTTTTTGAATAAGGTCGCATGGCTTCTTTTATATTCGTTATATTTATCCGAGGAGACATGGATGGCATTATTTTCAGAAGTGACTCTAAATTCGTGCCCCCAGCCATCTTTGATCAGATCGTCAGGATTTTTTACTAAAGGAGAGGCAATGATTACTTTCTTCCATTCAGAATCTAAGTGATCTAACAAAGCAGGATCTTCAGCGGCACTCAAATTTAAAATTGTTTCAATTTTGTCCATTGCCGCTCGCGTTTTAAAAGCTTTGCCTTCATCTAAGCTCCCTCGGTAGTTGTAAGTAATAACCCCCGCTATTAAGGCAATCAAAAACATAACAATCATAATTTCGATTAGAGTAATATATCTTTTTTTTAACACATAGAATTTCATGAAACCTCCTTAGGATGCGATTACATAGTCAATGAACTTACGTCTGTTAAGGGAAGCAAAATAGCTAATAGCACGACACCAATAATAGTTCCCATCACAATTAATATTACAGGTTGTGCAAGCGCCATTACCCGCTCTAGTGACTTTTCTATCTCATTTTCATATATATCTGCCACTTTATTAAACATGACAGTCGCATTGCCTGATTCTTCACCTACTGCTAGCATGCGAGGAACTAGCTTAGGGATGTAACGAGAGTGCATGAGTTCAGCACTTAGAGAACTTCCTTCAATAATCTTTCCTTCTGCCTTTTTTACCTCTTCTTCTAGCACAATATTATGCATCACTTCACGCGAAATGCGCAAAGAGTTGATGACGGGCAGTCCTCCTTGCTGTAAAGTTCCCATGGTGCGGCAAAAGCGTGCTACACAGGTTTGAATAATAAGCGTTTTAAGCAAGGGAACTTTGATCAGGTTACGTTCAAGCCAGAGCCTACCCTGGAGGCTACGTAAGAAGTGAACAAGATAGATAATCCCGGTTAGGGCTGAAGGTAGGGCAATCCACCAGTAACTTCTGAACCCTCTGCTCATTCCCAGTACAAATTCGGTAAAGCCATTTAATTGGCGATCGACAAAGATGCCCTCAATTGAAGGAACAACAAACCCTAGTAGCATAAGAATGATTAAAAATGAAAATGCAGCAAGGATAGCAGGGTAGACCATAGCGGTAATAATCTGCTTCTTTAATTTATTTTGCTTTTGCAATAATTGACTAAGTTTGTCCAGGACTATATCTAAAGCTCCTACAGCTTCGCCTGCCGTGATCATTGAACAATAAAGTTGATCAAAGCTATCAGGGAAGTTACCCATACTTTGTGAAAGCGATTGGCCAGCCTTGATCTGCTCGCAAAGGCTTAAAATTACGCGATGGCAGGAATCTGTACGGTATTGCTCTTCTAAGGCTAATAAGCTTTCATAGAGAGGAACTCCTGCACTGACTAGCTGAGAGAGCTGTAAAGTAAAAGCTAAAAGAACATCACCTTTGAGGTTTTGCTTTTTAGAAATGGTTGTACGCAAGGCAAGCTTTTTTAACATAGTGCCTTGGCTGCGCAGTTTTTCCTTAGCTTCTTTTTCAGTTTGCGCTTCAATCAATCCAGTGCGTTTTTTACCCAACGGGTCAAGAGCTTCATAGCTATATAAGGGCATAAAGTCTTAGCCCTCCTCAACGCCACGCGTGGTACGCAAAACTTCAGCGACAGTGGTAATCCCTTGCTTAGTTAGAAGGCTGCCATGACTTAATAGGCTCATCATACCTGCATGTAAAGCCACTCTTCGCAGCTCTACCGCGTCAGGGCTTTTAACGATTTGCTGCTTGATGGCATGGTTGACAAGCATTAATTCATAAATACCGTGGCGTCCTTTATATCCTGAACCATAGCATGCCTGGCAGCCTGTACCATGGAAAAGATGCCCTTCCGATAAATCTTCTTTTTTTAAGCCTATATTTTGTATTTCTTGATCTGTAGGAGTATAAAAAGTTTTGCAATGAGGACATATTTTGCGTACAAGACGTTGGGCTAGTACGCCAATAATACAAGAGGAGAGCAAATAGGGCTCGATGCCCATATCGACAAGACGGGTGATGGCAGAGGGAGCATCATTGGTATGAAGGGTACTCAATACAAGATGGCCGGTAAGAGAAGCTTGAATAGCAATCTCTGCGGTTTCTTTATCGCGGATTTCGCCAATCATAATGATGTCTGGGTCTTGCCTTAAGATATGCCGTAAGCCTGTAGCAAAATCTAACTTGATTTTTGGATGGACTCCTATTTGAGCGATCCCTTTCAAATTATACTCTACGGGATCTTCAATCGTCATGATATTGGTTTCATCATTATACATCTCGCAAATAGCGCTATATAATGTTGTGGTTTTACCACTTCCGGTAGGCCCGGTCACAAGTATAATGCCTTCGGGCACGGCGATTAATTTTCTGAAGTCCTTATAGCAATTAGGGGGCATGCCAATTTTATCTAGCCCTAAAATGACATTGCCTTTATCAAGAATACGCATGACAATACGCTCTCCGCCAGATACAGGAACTGTGCTGACGCGAAAATCAATCTCGCGGCGTCCCATCTTTAGCTTGAGGCGTCCGTCCTGAGGTAGCCTATGCTCAGCAATGTCGAGTCTAGACATCACCTTTATACGTGTGAGCAGCTGAGCTTGCTGATCAGGAGCAGGACTATGACGAGCTTGTAAGACTCCATCGATGCGATATCTTACGCGTAAACCATTTTCAGAAGGCTCAAAATGGATATCAGAGGCGCCTTGTTGGATAGCTTCTGTTAAAATTAAGTTGATAACTTTGACGATAGGGGCTTGATGCTGGCTATTGTCTAGAAGGTCATATATTTCAATTTCAGCTTCTACCCGTTCATCACCGCGCGTGAGGTGAGCGAGCATCTCTGAAGCTTCGCCATGTTCTAAATTATAGCAATCGTTGATCGAAGCAAGAATCACATCTTTAGGGCAATAAGCGGCTTTGATTGTCTTGTTGAGAATAAAACGGAGTTCTTCCAAAGCTTCAAGGTGTAAGGGATCTGCTATAACAACTAACACCCTCTCTTTATCTTCTTGAAGAGGAAGGATAAAATTTTTCTTAGCAAAAGTATAAGGGATTTTTTTAATTAGTTCTTTAGAGATACGAAAGGAGGAAAGATCATTATAAATAACCATGCCAAATTGAAGAGCAAGATGGCGATTATGGTCATCATTTTGCTTGGGCGCTTCTTTTTTTGAATGCATTTGGCCTGAGGTTATATATTTATCTTCCGTCATATTCTCCCAAAGGTAAAGGCTCGCAGCGCTCTTGTTCTCTTCCAAAGAGAAGCTGTACCGTGCCTCGTAATAAGCGATCTTTTTCAGCATTTTTTGCTTCTTCAAGGGCATACAAGAAAGAAGGAATATCTCCTGGACGGCGTGTGAGCTCGCGATAGCGATAAAGCTCAAGATCTTCTTTAGGGTCGGCAACAATTTTGGGAGTAATACAGATAAACATCTCCACACTATTATCCGTCATTGCAGTTGAGCTAAAAAGCTTGCCTAGACCAGGAATTTCTCCTAAAAAAGGAATAGAATCTTTAGCATCATCGGTAATTTTTCTTCTTAATCCCCCTAAAATAACCGTTTGGCCATCAGGGATGCGAACTTCATTGTTAATCACTCGCCTAGTTACATCAGGCTGCGAGGGATTAAGGCCACCATTAATTGTTTCAAAGACCAGATCTGTTTGAAGAGTAATAGAATCGCCTTCCTCTTCATGATCGTCAAAATTGCTATTAGGCTCTCCCCCTAATCCTTCGTGGCTCGTATGGATGATAGGAGTGATGTCAATTCTAATCCCGTAACGTGCACGAGCGAAGGTATTGTTAAGGGCAGTGGTGTTAGTGACAGGAGTAATGATAACTCCTGTATTAACAGTAATCTCATCTTCGATGGCGATATGGGCTTGCGTTTGATTTAAAGTCAATACTGAAGGGCTGGCGTTGATGGATATATCTTCTTGGGAAATTAAAAATTGATACACTGCATCATAGGCAGGAATCCTACTTGATTTTTTCCGATTCATAAAAAAGGTGGTAATGCCTCTATTATCAGGCAAGACTTTATTAACGAGAGGTTGGAAAAAGTTGACGTTATAGTCTAAGCCAGTTGCATGAGCATTTAAAGCATCCGAGCCAATCTTTAATAAATTTAAGCCAATATTATCCTGATTGCTAATTCTTTTTTCAAAAAGAAGAATTTCGATCTGTACCATTTTTTTAGGAATGTCTAATTTTCTAATCAATTCCTTAAGCTTGGGAAGAAGCTCAGCTTCTACTACCATGACAATGGCTCCTGTTTTTGGATCCACTATAAAGTTGGTACGGCCCTCATTGGGATCGATAGCACGGTTGCTTTCCTCGTAAGGATCCGGATTAACGATGTAACGGTCATTTAAATAGTAGCCTCCCTCAAAAGCATTGAAAGGAGAGCCGTTATTTAATTCTTTTTTTCCATTCGAGGAGGCAGCAAGCTCAGGAGAAGATGATTCAGAGAAAGCTTGATTATCAGTGCGCATGCCGGGACGTTGCTGAACCATCAAAGCATAGACTTTGAGAAGCATATCGGCCAATTTAAGAGGGTCAGAATGGCGTGTAGTGTACCAATGGATGACTTTTTCGCTAACTCCTCCCATATGGCTTTCTACTTCGCAAATAATTTTTTCCGCTCTTTTAATCTCTTCATTTGTTCCATAAAGAAAAAGGGCAGGAGCCGAGTTGCTAAGAGGAATAATACGCAGGCTGTTAGCTTCTACCGTCGAGCTGTTATATTCTGAGGAAAAGTTGTTGGCTACCTGTGAAAGATCTAAATGAGCTGATATTTTTTCATTTCTTTCAGAAATTTTTCCCAAAGAAGGAGAGGTTCCCGAGAGTTGATCGAAAACTGCGGAGAGAACTTTACTCATCTCTTCAGCCGCAATACGTTTTAAAGGAATGAGCTTGTATTCTTTATCTCCCCGGTTGGCAGAGATAAAGTCATAGAGCTTGAGCAGTTCTTGAAGATCTATCTTAGGCGCTACCACTAAAATATCTCGACCAATCAGCTGTAGAACGGTAGTGGTAGGGTTGATAAATTTATCTAAAAAATGCCAAACACGTTTAATTTCGGCAACTTCAGGGGAAAGCATAAAAAGAACACGCGCTTCTGCAGGTAGAAGGTCTAAATCTTCTCGCTTATTAGTGATCATCTTTAAATTCGATTTATCTTGCTTAAGAAAATAGAGTTGGCGCAGGTAAGCATTCAGCTGTTTAAAACCTATGCCGTTTTGTACAAGAATTAATTCCAACATTTCATCCCACGAGGCCCGGGGAATAGGGAGATTAGAATCCACACTTAATTTTACCATTGCAATCTCAGGGGAAAGCAAATAAACATAATTTTGAGAACCATAGTCGATAACAAGTTGTCCAATATTAGTGTCAGGTTGATGCCATAAAGAGTAACCTTCTGTAGATGCCATTTCAGCCGACAGTTGCTGCCATCCTTTTTGGGTATCTTGAATGCTTTGACGTAAGGTGTTAATCTGAGTTAAAAGCTTGTGGTAAGCCTCTTCAGGAGCATTTATGTTATAGAGTTTTTCCACTTCTGCATATAAATTGCGCAGCTGGCTTTGTTGCTCTTTTAGCTCACGATTGATATCCCTTAAATATTCTTGCATCTCTGGATGGAGATCATTACTGTTTTGCGTAAAACTAGCTTTTTTCTCAGCAATTGTTTGCCCCCATAAAGGTGATAATACCCTTGTTAAGAAAATAAAAATGCTTAATAAGAAAAAGCAAAAGAAATTGTTAGTTGTTTTCATAGCTATTCAAGGGTTTCAGAGTTTTTTCAGTTTCAAATCTTTTAGATATTATAGGGAGAGGTGGGGGAGAATTTAGATCCACAGGGGAAGAGTCTGACGGCAAAGAGTTATGGGATGGTAGGTCTTTTTCCTTTTCTTCTGCTTTTCTCCTACCTAAAAATGCAGAATTAATAGGAAGCTCCAAGGGCTTAGCTTCCGAGCGCGACGAATTATAAAGAGTTCCTACTAATAATTGTTGCTCATTTTTACGTTCGATACCCCCAAATATAAATAATATGCCCACCAATTTGCGGGATACATAGTCATCAACCTCTTGAGGCTTACTTATTTTTTTCCATCCGCTACTGGTTAAGATTAACCAGTCTTTAGGCTTTAATAAGATTCTTTTTTTACTAATTTCAAAAACAAATTGAGAATGAGTATGGGATCCTAAAAATTTAAAGTTTTGTAAGGCATTCTGAGGCATCCAAGGTTCAGAGGATTTTAGAAGATTAAGAGCTATTTTGGAACGCCCCTCTATATCCCAAAGCTCTAGCTGCATTAAACGATCATCAATTTTTTTGATAACTAATAACGGGTAACCTAAAGAATCCATCCCTGGATTGACAAGTTTCCATTGATCCTCTTTCCATATCAATGCATCCCCTAAGCCAACAAACAGTGAATAAACCCCTTCACCTTCGCCAAAATCAAGCCTTTGCTTACCCATGTTTAGGCTATGCTCGCTGCCTCCATGATCTTCTAAAAAACGATCAATACCATACCATCGTGCTTTTTGGCGGGCTAATAAGCTGCCGTCAACGCGCCATTTCCCTATTTCCCAGGGAACATGCACACGCACATATTCTTTCTTAGGCAAAGTAAACTCAGTGTAAGAGCAAGGTTCCTGAATAATCTGACCTTTATCATCTATCATATTGACTTTTATGCTAGCCTCTTGATCGTTTGCTGTAGCTTGAAGCCAAAGGGGGGTCGGGAGATTGTCAGGATTGAACACGTATTGCGAGGGATTTGCCTGGCGATTATAAGAAATATACATTTTCTCTCCCGGGGAAATTGAGGAAACCGAAGGGTTTCCATTAAAAGCAAAATGAAGCAAAGGAAGAGCTTCTTTTGCATCGGGTCGATCATTTGTGCCATAGTAAATTAGATGCTTGCGTAAATCTGGCAGCTGCATGGTGATAGGGGAATGTTTTAGCTGAAAAATAGACTGCCTGATCGCATCGTAAGCCTCTTGAGGTTGGCTATAGCTGTTCCGGGGTAAATTTCTTTTTATATCAGTAAGCGTGTTGACAGGAATTTCAAGAGGACGAGCCCATCGATAGGCTAAAGCACTTATCAATAGCGCCATAACTGTAAAAGCCATTCCCACATTAACGCCAAAAAGCCATTTTTTTTCCATATAACACTTTATAGTTACCAAAGAAGAATTATAACGGATCCCTCTCATTTTGATGGAGAAATTTTATTAGATTTATGAAATTTAGTAGGTTATAGGAGTGAAAGAAAGGGCTATAAATAACCTTAATGAAAAAGGTTAGATACCTTAAATTAAGCTAAATTTAAGTGCAAATTTTTTGCGCCTGTTTCTCTAGTAAGCGCCTGGAGCTTTTGAAGGGTTCGGAGCCTGTCAAACCTATCTTATTAGCTACTCTTTTTTAGTAAAATTTGATTTTGTTTTCTTCTCCTTTTTATTAAGGGATATTCTTGCGCCTCTGTCTTATGCAAGCAGTTTTTTTAGTCCTTAATAACCTGAATGTTATGTTGAAAGGGGGGAGATTTTTTATTTTAGAGAGAAAAAATATAAGCGTTATGTTTATAAGTGGTTTTTTATTTTGAAAATTAAACAATGAAGCCAATATTAACTAGGTATTGAAAGATAAGTAAAACTAGAAGGTAGGTAAGAGAATGAACTTAGAGAATTTACCTAGCCACCCCTTTATATTTCCTGCGTTTAAGGAAATAGAAAAAAGAGAACAGCATCGAAAACTAGGCCCCTATACCGAGATTAGCTTAGAGATCTTCGAAAAACTGGGGCGCAAAGACATATACCAAGCAAGCTTAGTCTGCAAAGAATGGAAGCGATTAGTTGAACAAACAAATTTATGGAAAAAGCTTTATTCAGCAAGCTTTGAAGTTGACTCCCAAGAAGAAAAGCAAGCCAGCAATGATAAGGAATATCTTTTAAAACTTTCTTCTTGCCCGTGGAATAAAGCTCAAATTGCTAAATTTTTATGGCAAGATTCTACGACTATCATTAGTGATTCCATACAAGCAAAAGTAAAGGCTGCGGCAGCTTATCTACAAGAAGAAGGCTTTGAATTAAAAGGTGTGGCTAGTGATGGCGACTGCTTCTTTAGCGCTTTTTTAGGAAGCTATGCCTGCCTTTCTAGAAAAATTCCTTTATTAGAGGAGTGGGAAGATAAAATTTTTTATTTAAGACAAGTACTCTCCGAGCTTATTAAACATATAGACAACGAAAGAGCTGAAGAAATAAAAAGAAAAGCGGCATGGATAAGCGGCTTAGGTGAAGGAGATCGATTAGCTCTGGCTTTGTCTATTCCTATTAGGCTGATAACAGTTAATGAAGAACAGTTAAGGTGCGGGATTCATGATAGGGTTATCTTCTCAGGGCAAGGCTTAGGTTTACTTGAAGAAAATAGATCGCAGGAATGGAAAACTATCCTTCAACAAGAAAGGCCTAAAGAGTTTATTTTTATTGTGGATTTAGGAGGTCACTTTGTGTATGCACAGAAACATTTAAAGCAAGCCTCTACTCTTTTTTCAAATTTGAGAAACTTTTCTAATATCCCTCTTTCTAATTTCAAATCTAAAAATGAATTTAAAAAAAATTTGGCAAGTTTAGAAATCGATGACCTTTTATCAGAAGAAAAGATAAAAGAATTGGAGCTATTCTATACGCAAGCTTTAAAAATTGCTATTCACGAGCAAGATCTTATCCAAGAAAGCTTTTGCATTGAAAAATTAGGGGATATTTACTTAAGAAAAGAAATGTCAGAAACTCTTTTACAAGCAGCAGGGCTTTACAATTATGCCCTACGGCTAGCTCCTCGAGAAAGGCAAGAAATTATCAAAAATAGGCTTTCCCAAGCTCAAAATTTACTTGCTAAACAATGTGAAGGTAAACCTTGCGATCCTGCGGTAAACAGAGGACAATTTGAAAGTAATCGTAACACCTTGAAAAATTTTAGAGAAGAAATAGAGAAGAAAATACAAATTCTGCCAGAGAATCCTTCTCCTCAACAAGTAAGAGAGCTTTATCAGGAAGTTGTGCGGCGTATAAAAGGCTTTTTTAGCTTTCTAGTCAATCAGGCGATTGATGTCCTAGGACCTGCACCTTGTGAATATGCCATGATAGGCTTCGGTTCTCTAGCTAGGGAAGAGATGACTCCTTATTCCGATCTAGAATTTGGCCTTCTTATACAAGAAGATACTCTTGTAAATAAGAAGTATTTTAAGAATCTGACAAATCTACTTCACTTGCAAGTGATCAACTTAGGAGAAACTATTCTTCCTGCTTTAAATATTCCTTGCTTAAAAGCCATAGGTTTTTTTGACGGCATTACGCCAAGAGGCTTTGCTTTCGATGGAGCAGGGGTAGAAGGGAAAGGCTGTAAAACTCCTTTAGGAAATGGTAAGACGTTTGAACTTATCCAAACTCCTGAAAAGATGGCTCAATATATCGCTCAAGATAAAAATGGTAAATGGTGGCATGAAAAAGAGCCCCATCTTCCTATGGAACTGCTAACCTTTACTCATTTGCTAGGCAATCTTCAATTAACTAAAGCTTATAATGAAAAAATTCAAGAAATCCTTAATACGAATACGTATTATCAAGATAACCTTGATCTGCGCCAGTATTTAGCTAAGCAGCACCTTGTGTTAGGTGATATGATAGCTTTTAATCCAGGAATGGGTGATTTAGACAGACATGGCATGCTTTTTCAAGTTAAAAATGATTTTTATCGGTTTCCTCATTTAGCCTTTGACCGCCTGTCTCTTCTTAAAAAAGTAGCAGCTTCCGACACTTTTACTAGGATTGATAATCTAAGCGAGTTAAAGATTATAACGAAAGGTTCCGCTGAAAGATTAAAAGATTGGATAAGCTTAGTCTTATTCATGCGTCTTAAAACTTATTCTCATTATCAGGCGCAAAAAGAGGTGATGAATCCTCTCCTTAAGCCCTTTGATTTTGAGGATCAAGATCTTGTTGAAAAGCAGTTTGCTTTGGATCATGGAGCTTTAAAAAAGATAAGAAAAATTTACCGCATCTTTATTTCTTTCTATCAAGCTATTAAAGAGTTTCTAGCAGGCAATGAAGAAAAACTTAAATCTTCTGCTTTAAAAGATACCTCTCCAATGGCAGAAGGGGATATACTTCGAAGGTTATTTCAACATAAAAAAGCAAAAAAGTATTACCTTCTAGCAAAAAAAACAAATTCACAAAACTCGGAGGTTTTAAATGCTCTAGGAAGCATTTACTACGAACAAGGCAGCTTAGATAAGGCATTAAACTATATCAGCAAAGCGCTTACTATTGACCTGAAACTTTGGGGAGAAAATCATCCTGGAGTGGCAAGAGATTACAATAACCTAGGGCTTATCTACCAAGGCCAAGGCAATTTAGGCAAGGCGACAGAGTATAGTAGCAAAGCACTTGCTATTGATCTTAAGCTTTTTGGCGAAAATCATTTTACGGTGGCAAGAGATTACCACACCCTAGGAGAAATCTACCAAGACCAAGGCTATTTAGACAAGGCTGCGGATTATATCAACAAAGCCCTTGCTATTGACCTGAAAGTTTTTGGTGAAAATCATTTTGCGGTAGCAAGAGATTACCTCACTTTAGGGGAAATCTACCAAGACCAAGGCAAATTAGAAAAGGCGGTGGATTATATCAACCAAGCGCTTGGAATCGACCTTAAGTTTTTTGGTAAAAACCATTATACAGTGGCAAGAGATTACCACAACCTAGGGGGGATTTATCAAGGCCAAGGCAATTTAGAAAAGGCTGCAGATTATATCAATAAAGCCCTTACCATCGACCTTAAGTTATTTGGTGAAAACCATCATACGGTGGCAAGAGATTACCACAACTTAGGGGAAATCTACCAAGACCTAGGCAATTTAGAAAAGGCTGCGGATTACATCAACAAAGCGCTTATCATTAGTCTTAAGCTTTTTGGTGAAAACCATCCTAGGGTGGCAAGAGATTATAGCACCCTAGGAGCAATCTACCAAGACCAAGGCAAATTAGATAAAGCGGCTGAGTATAGCACTAAAGCGCTTGCTATTGACCGTAAGGTTTTTGGTAAAAACCATCCTAGGGTGGCAAGAGATTACAACAGCCAAGGAGCACTTCATTACGATCAAGGTAATTTAGAAAAGGCGGCAGAATATAATAGTAAAGCACTTGCTATTGACCGTAGGCTTTTTGGTGAAAATCATCCCAATGTGGCAATTCGTTATAACAATCTAGCATTAATCCACACAGAGCAAGGCAATTTTGACAAGGGAGCAGATTACAGCACTAAAGCGCTTGCCATTACCCTTAAGCTTTATGGAGAAAATCATCCCAAGATGGCTAGTTGTTACAACAACCTAGGAGAAGTCTACCGAGAACAAGGCGATTTAGAAAAAGCGGCAGCTTATCTCAACAAGGCTCTTGTCATTACCCTTAAGCTTTATGGAGAAAATCATCTCGTAGTGGCTAGTTGTTACAACAACCTAGGACAAGTCTACCAAGAACAAGGTAATTTAGAAAAGTCTGTAGATTATATCAACAAAGCGTTTGCCATTACCCTTAAGCTTTATGGAGAAAATCATCCCAAGGTCGCAATTGGTTACAACAATTTGGGAGCAATTTACAAAGCCCAAGGCAATTTAGAAAAGGCTGCAGACTATATCAATAAAGCGCTTGCCATTACCCTTAAGCTTTATGGAGAAAATCATCCCAAGGTGGCAACTCGTTACAACAATCTAGCATTAATCCACACAGAGCAAGGCAATTTAGACAAGGGAGTAGAGTACAGCAAAAAAGCGCTTGCCATTACCCTTAAGCTTTATGGAGAGAATCATCCCAAGATGGCAACTCGTTACAACAATCTAGCATTAATCCACACAGAGCAAGGCAATCTGGAAAAGGCCGCAGATTACATCAACAAAGCAGTTGCGATTACCCTTAAGCTTTATGGAGAGAATCATCCCAAGGTGGCAATTTGTTACATTAACTTAGGAGCACTCTATAAAAAGCAAGGTGAATTAGACAAGGCAGCTGAAAATACCAGAAAATCTTTAGCTATTAACCTTAAGCTGTTTGGTGAAAACCATCCTAGTATTGCGAAAAATTATAACATTTTAGGAACTATTCATTATCAACAAGGAAATATCGAGGATACAATTTATTATGTCAAAAAAGCTCTCGCCATTAACCTCAAACTTTTTAGTGAAAATCATTCTATTGTGGCTGCAGATTACGCCAATTTGGGACAAATTTACCGAGAGCAACATGATTTAAAGCAAGCAGCGAACTATATCAAGAAATCTCTTGCTATTAACCTTAAGCTATTTGGTAAAAATCATCTCTTGGTAGTAAGGGATAACAGCAACTTAGGAGCAATCTACAAAGAGCAGGGTAAATTAGACAAGGCAGCTGAGTACATTAAGAAATCTCTAAGCATTAACCTTAAGCTATGGGGTGAAAATCATCTCCATTTAGTAACTTGTTACAATAACTTAGCACAGCTCTACCATGCCCAAAGCAAATTAGATAAGGCAGTAAAATATAGCCACAAAGCTCTTATCATTAGCCTTAATCTTATCGGGGAAAATCACCTCCAGACGGCAATTTGTTACCTTAACTTAGGAGTAATCTACCAAGCCCAAGGCTATTTAGGCAAGGCAGCTAAGTATGCTAAAAAATCTTTAGTTATTAACCTTAAGCTTTTTGATGAAAATCATTTTAGTGTCGCGAAAAATTATAACATTTTAGGGGGCATTTATTATCAACAGGGAAATATGGAAAAGGCAACTTATTATACTAAGAAATCCTTAGCCGTTAAACTCAAGTTATTGGGTGATAATCATCCTTTGGTAGCAATAGATTATAGTAACCTAGGACAAATCCGCAAAAGAGCAAGACAGGCTAAAAAAAGTGGCAGAGTATAGCGACAAAGCACTTATGGCTACACCTTGAGCCCTTTAAAAAAATAACCTGTTTGTAGACAGGGTGTAAAAATAAGAAAAATTTAAATAGCAGAGGGCTGAGGTAATAAAGATGAAGTCTTCCATTAAATTTTAATGAATAAAAGTTAATCTCACATTTGTTATCCATCCTACCTTAGGAAAGTAAGAAATAAATGCTCAAATTGTTAGTGATTTGCCTTCAAGGGGTTACAAGCAATAAATTTTATTTTTCTTAGCTGCAAACTATGATTTCATGTTCTTTTGTCAATAATTTTATTGAATATTACCTGAAAGCTGGTCTATATTGACAAGCAAGTAATAATACTACCGAATAAGGGGGTTAAAATGAACGCTGATGAAGAGAATAAAGATCCATCGCAAGAGAGTATCCGTGAAGTAGAGGCAGAGCATCTTAAGAACGGAGAGAAGAAAATCCATGGTTTGATCGATTTTGCTAAGACTAACACAAAAGATTCCATTGCTTATATTATTATGATTTTAGGCATTATTCTTTTGTTCTTTGAGCAATTTTCAGGAGGAATGCTGATAGGGATCATTTCAGGGCTTTATTACTCCATAGAAATTCAAGATTTTTTTAGCCACTTTAATGAGTTTATTGATGAGCAAGGAATCGTGAGGGGAATTGTGCTAGGAGTGGTAACTATAGCCCTGTTTATTTCTGCTCCAGGAATTTTTGTAGGAGCTATATTAGCGGTCATTGTAAAATATCTTTTTAGCCCTAGCAACGCTTAGATTTTTTAGCCTACACCTTACTTACTAAACCTATAACTCATGATTTAACTTTCAAAAAGGAAAATTTTTTATGAGTTTTTTAGGTTTTTTCCTTTTCCGCAACTGGCTAAAGTTCGTTGAATGTTTATTAAAGAGAGTAAGGATCTGCATGTAGGTTTTTGCTTTTAAATCAAAAGTAAAGAGCAAATAAGGGATCAATAAGGTGAGTGTGACAAGAGATAAAGTTGTGTTTAACCTTAAGAAATTCTCTTAAGCTTCCTTGAATGCTTGCTAAAAACTATTCTTTTCAGTAATTTTCCATTAAATTGCTATATTTATTTGAGGCACTCATTCATGGCATATATAAAAATAACAAAAGGCTTAGATATCCCTCTAAGTGGGAAACCTAACGAGCATGCGCATTCTTTATCCTCTACAAGCCAAGTAATTTCTTTGAATGCTCCCTCTACAGTTTCTCTTGATTTAAAGCCTTTTGCTGACCTGAAATTTAAGCTTCTTATTAAACAAGACGAAGCTGTCAAGATAGGACAGCCTCTTGTAGAAGATAAGGGATGCCCTGGGAGAATGTTTGTTGCCCCTGCTTCAGGAGTTATTAAAGAAATAAGACGGGGGTATAAAAGGAGCTTACAAGAGATTATAATTACTGTAAGTGAAGACGAGCCTTTTGCCGAGCGTCCTGCTAAACCTCTTGAAGGAATGTCTAAAGAAAACCTTATAGAGTTAATGAAAGAGAAAGGTTTTTTTTCTAATATTCGTGTTAGGCCTTTTAATAATTTAGCCGATCCTCTTAAGGCTCCACGCTCTATTTTTGTCAAAGCGATTGAATCAGCTCCTTATAATCCGCCGGCAGAAATGCAAGTGCAAGGCTATGAAAATGAATTTCAGCTAGGCTTAAATGCCCTTGCAAAGTTAACTACAGGCACGGTCCATTTAATTTATCGCGCAGGCTCTACATGTAAAGCTTTTATAGAAGCACAAAATGTTCAGCAACATACGGCTGAAGGACCTCACCCTATTGGCAATGTGTCGGTGCATATCCAAGCGTTAGACCCTATTAAAAGGGCTGATGATATTGTATGGGTAGTTAATGCTCAGCAGGTGGTAGCTTTAGGATATTTTTTAGCCCATGGTCATTATCATGTTAAACGTGTCATCAGCATAGCTGGTCCCGGTATTCTACCTGGCTGCACAGGCTACTTTAAAGTGCAAACAGGCTATCCCATCGCTTCTTTGTTAGTCGGGCGCCTACAACCAGGTTGCCAACGTTTGATTTCAGGAGATCCTTTAACAGGACGCAAGGTAGAAGAAACCGATTTTTTAGGCAGTGAAGATTATACCTGCTGTGTATTTCCTGAAAATAACTCACGAGAGTTTCTTCATTTCTTCAGGTTAGGGATAAATAAATATTCTTTTAGCAAAGGCTATCTTTCCGGGCATTTAGCTAGATTTAAGAAAGACTATAGCTTTACAACCAATCAACACGGCGAGCAGCGCGCCTTCATTGATTCTACCCTTTATGACCAAGTTCAACCTTTAGCTATACCCACTATGCTATTAGTGAAAGCAGTCATGGCAGAAGATTATGAATTAGCAGAATCTTTAGGGTTGTTAGAGGTTTGTGGAGAAGATTTTGCTTTACCCTCCTTTGTAGACCCTTCTAAAATAGAAATGGGAGAGATTATAGATCAGGGCTTAAAACGCTATGCAAGCGAGGTCTTAGCTTAACGTAAAACTGCCTACAAGCTACAAATTTATATCCCCGCAGATCTTTGTAAAGACCGAAAATAGGCCTAAGCATTTTTCTACCAGTGCTATTAAACTTTCGGCATCCTTTTTTAGTGTCAGCTCTCAAATGGTGTGTTTATAGATACCTTTAAAGTGTCTACACAAATATGCCCTTCATGCTTCTCAACCTTTTTGCTTTATCTTATTAAGCTATTACCTTCTTATTGTTTTAATTGACAGGCCAGGAATGCTGGTAGCGTTCTTTCGTTTATCTTCAACTTAAATCAATAGTGCCATTTGCCAGCAAAAAAGCAATGGGAATATAAGGCAAACGCTCTCTTTAAAAAATTATTATAAAGTTGTTAGGGGCTGGATTGCCGGGTACCTTCATGATCTAATTTCTTCCTCTATAGCTTAATTCTTAAGTATCTAGATCTGTTTTTAAAGAGTTGGAGGGGGGATGAGGTAATAGGTCAAACGGGCTTTCTAATGGCACAAGTTTTTGCTTCTTTTCTTATAATTTTTAACTCCAAAATTATTTTTCTTTAATACTAGATCATGCATTCCCTACTTAAATATTAAGTTGCTGACTTTCAAAAACATAAAAAACATTCCTTAAATTTAATTTCCGTATTTTTATCATTCGACGGTCTAAAAAAATCACTAAGAAAAAATAGGCTAGAAAAAAAGATTTTTCTTTTCCTATTTCATTGATTGCCTATGTTCACTTAAAGATTTTTATCAGTCTAATTAAGAGTTGTTTATAAACGTATCGCTTTTTTTAAACATGACAACCTTAAGACTAGAGCTATGAGGGTGGCTTAATTCGCTAACATTTCAGCAATTTATCCCTCAGCATCTTTACGTCCTTCCCTATCTTTTTCTCTTGCTTGTAACAAACAAGTTGGTTTTCCCATCTTGGCACAGGAATTGCAAGAAAGGTACTGCTTTAAATTCATAATCATTCAAGGAGAATAACATTATGGAACCAGATCTTTCTTTCAATGCAAGAAACCATTTAACCAATCACCTACTCAATTTTACTGCGGTAGCAAGTAATCTTTCGGAGGAAAGCCAGGCCTCAGATTCTCTCCCGGCTCAAGTTATGGAGGCTAAAGTCATCATGATTGGCGAAATTCATGGGCAAGCAACGGAACAGATAGGCAAGCTTGTAAATGCGGTAGCTTCTCAATATTTAAGTGAAAATAACGGTAAGATTAAGCTTTTAGTAGAAGGAGATATAAACATAAGAGCAGAGTACATAGCCTCATTACCTAGTGCTTATCGGGAGCATATCTACATCTCATCGTGGGATACAGATGCCTCAAAAGCAGTAATAGAGTCTTTCTATAATAAAGTTGTTAGTCGTCTTCATATAAAGTTGTGCCATGCCTTTATTGCCTATTTATCTGATTCTTCTACAAGCAACAGGAGAGAAATTGGAAATATTTTGAAGAATCTAACATCTGCGCAGATACCTGAATGGATAGAAGATAATAACCATCCATCATTACGTTCAAGTGTAGAAAGCAATTTAGATGACTTAAAGATTCATCTACAAGAACTTCAATCTCATATCAATCAAAAGGAAGCCTCCTTAAGCTTTTTAACATCTTTAAAGATTTATTTAGATACGTTTTATAGTATGATAAGAGAAATAACAATACAACCGATTCTTGAGCGTAATAGGGGAATGGTAGAAAATATTCAGCAAAGTTTAAGCTCTGCTGACAAAATTATAGTTATTGCAGGCAAGGCTCATCTTTTTGGCAGTGATGCTTTTTCCGAAACAGAAAAGGTTTTTATCAAAGAGGGCATTCAAATGGTGAGGGAAAGCTTATCACAACCAGAAACTCCCTATATAATCCTGGATGCACCTTCATTAAATACTTTTACTGAAACAGAAGAGCACATTCAGACTCAACCTGTCCCTCCTGAATGGCTGAATGATTCTGTACCATCCGATGCTGATAAGGGGGAATCGCAAGCGAGCAATAAAACAGAAGATCTCTCCCTCACAGAGATTATTTCTCATGCCTCTAGTTCTTCGGTAGCTGCTGCAGAGTCTGAAGAATCTCAGAAAGAAGAGATACAAGCTAGCAAAGCTTCAGCAGAAAGCGGCCAAGATGCCATCTATCAAGCACTTAACATAAATATTGAGCAGATACAAGCAGTAGGTAACAGAGAATATTTAGCTTTACAATTTAAAGGAAGTTTTGATGCAATATGGGGAGAGATAGAAAGGAAAAAATATATCGCTATGGAAGATGACATCATGTTGGCTAAACTTTTAACTGTTACTATAAACAGATTGCTCGAATTGAAATAAAGCCAAGCTCTTTAAGAGAGGAAAAGAAGGGACTAAAGTAAACTTTTGATAAGATTTTTGTCTTACTTGTTTAAACTCTATCTAGATAATTTTTTTGAAAAAGGAAAGCTTGAGTGCTGCAAAATATGGAGATAGTAGAATGGAAGATGAAGTATAAACTATTTTGTGCCTTTTCCAAAAGTTTTTATCATAGAATGCTTTCTCTCAACTATTCAAGATACGGCGACTTAATCGGCGGGTTGCAAAATAGCTTTTTTCTTAAGGTCCCTTATCGGGTTAATATATCTCAAAATGTTTTTAATATAGGTTTTTCCATAAGGCCTTGTTTTTGGCTAAATTTTCCATTGATGGCATGTCAGTTCAACTTCTAAGAGGTCGAAAACTTGCAAAAAAGAAAAAATATGCAATAGCAGATCATCGGGCATCTATAAAGCCAAAAGTGCTTGCAAATAGCTGTTTTTTCTCTTTACTGCTCTTATTAATTTACATTTGTACCTTAGCATCAAAAGCTTAAGCAATGTTAACCCTCATGACCGCTTACTAAATTATTACCAACGGCAAACTCTGTTTCACTGCCTTTGCAGCGTAATTTGCTTTTAAAGGTAAGATTAAGAATATATTATTCTCTTCATGTATTTTACAGGTTTCATGGCAGACCTATAAATTTTGCTAATTCAAGGTTATGCACATGTTTTATGGACCCTAAGAATGCCATTAATTTTTCGTGTTCACGCTTTGTTCGATGGGCTACAAAATAGCTCTCTTTGTAAGGCTTCTCATCAACCCAGCATTTTTCAAAATGCTTTCGACAAAGATCCTTCCATAAAGTCTCGTCGTGGGCCAAATTTTTCCATTGATGGCATGTTAGTTCAACTTCTAAGAGGTCGAAAGCTTGCAGAAAAGAAAAAATATGCAGTAGCAGCTCATTTGGCAGTTGTTTTATAGATGTAATAGTAGAATCATTGGGGGAAATAGTTATCCCATTTTTATGGCTATCAGCATTTGTCAATGTATTTACCATCTTTTCTCCTTGATTATCATGTTTAAAGAACGTTTTGTATAAACTATTAGCGGTTGCAAACTCCACTTTACTCTTGTTTGTAGGTTGGCTTGCTTTCAAAAATAAGATTAAGAATTTATTATTTCCATTATGTATTTTATAGGTTTCATGGCAGACCTATACCCATATATCTTCCTAGCTCAAAGTTTCTCTCCACGTGTTTTAAGGACCCTAAGAATGCCATGGTTTTTTCATATTCACGCTTTCCGTGAAGAGTGATAAAATAACTTTTTTTGTTAGATTTCCCCTCACGCCAATATATTTTAAGATGCTTTTGATATAGGTTTTTCCATAAGGTTTTGTCCTCGGCCAAATTTTTCCATCGATGGCATGTTAGTTCAACTTCTAAGAGGTCGAAAGCTTTTAAAAAAGAAAAAATATGCAATAGCAGCTCATCGGGCAGCTGTTTTATAGATGTAACGGTAGAATCATTGGGGGAAATAGTTATCCCATTTTTATGACTATTAGCATTTGTCAATGTATTTACCATCTTATCTCCTTGATTATCATATTTAAAGAACGTTTTGTATAAAATATGTAAGCGGCCAAGGGGTATACCTAGCTTTAGATGTGAGCCTGCGGGCATCTGTAAATTCAAAAATGCTTGCAAATAGCTGTTTTTTCTATTTACCGCACTTATTGCTTTACGTTATTGCCTTAGCATCAAAAGCATTAAGCAATGCTAACCCTCGTGACCGCTTACTAAATTATTACCAACGACAAACTTTGCTTCACTGCCTTTGCAGCGTGGTTTGCTTTGAAGGTAAGATTAAGAATTTATTATTCTCCTCATGCATTTTACAGATTTCATGGCAGACCTATGTATTTTGCTAACTCAAAATTTCGCTCCACATGTTTTAAGGACCGAAAAATTTCATCAATTTTTTTATTTCTTTGCTCTACTCGATGGGCTGCAAAATAGCTTTCTTTGTAGGGTCCCTCATCGGGCAAATCTGTTTCATAATTCTTTTGATATAAATTTTTCCATAAAGTCTCGTCGTGGGCCAAATTTTTCCATTGATGGCATGTCAGTTCAACTTCTAAGAGGTCGAAAGCTTGCAAAAAAGAAAAAATATGCACTAGCAGCTCATCGGGCAGCTGTTTTATAGATGTAACAGCAGAATCATTGGGGGAAATAGTCGTCCCATTTTTATGGTTATCAGCATTTGTCAATGTATTTACCATTTTCTCTCCTTGATTATCATATTTAAAGAACGTTTTTTATAAACTATTAGCGGTTGCAAACTCCGCTTTACTCTTGTTTGTAGGTTGGCTTGCTTTCAAAAATAAGATTAAGAATTTATTATTCTGATCATATGTTTTACAGGTCTCACGGCAGACCTATATATTTTGCTAACTCAAAATTTCGCTCCACCTTTTTTAAAGATCCTAAGAATGCCATTAATTTTTCGTGTTCACGCTTTGTTCGATGGGCTACAAAATAGCTCTCTTTGTAAGGCTTCTCATCAACCCAGCATTTTTCAAAATGCTTTCGACAAAGATCCTTCCATAAAGTCTCGTCGTGGGCCAAATTTTTCCATTGATGGCATGTTAGTTCAACTTCTAAGAGGTCGAAAGCTTGCAGAAAAGAAAAAATATGCAGTAGCAGCTCATTTGGCAGTTGTTTTATAGATGTAATAGTAGAATCATTGGGGGAAATAGTTATCCCATTTTTATGGCTATCAGCATTTGTCAATGTATTTACCATCTTTTCTCCTTGATTATCATGTTTAAAGAACGTTTTGTATAAACTATTAGCGGTTGCAAACTCCACTTTACTAAGGAGATCGAGTGCTTACAGAAAAGATGGGCAATAGCAGCTCATCGGGCAGCTGTCTTATGGAGATAACAGTAAATTTAGTAAGGGAAAATAATAAGCCTATTTGTATGGTTGCCAGCATGTGGAGTTAAGAACTTGTTGTTGTTTTTTAATTAAACTGATTATTATTTTTGTTTTTTATTTTTTAAGTCAATGTATTTTTGTTTAAAATTTAAATAATTTGATGCTTTTTTATAATACGCTTAATAATCTCGTCTCTTAAAGGATGATTTGCCTCTTTTTTGTAGTCTTCTTCCTCTTCTAAGAAGGACTCTCCAGCATCTATGGCCTGAATGTACAATGATCGGTAGGAAGCTTATTTATTATAACGTCCATCTATGTAAGTGTTTTTATACCTTTTGGTAGTTTGTGATACATTTATATTGGGTATTAGTTCATCGACTTTACTGCTTTTTTTATCAGTTTACTTAAAAATAATTTTATGTGTATCTGGGCACAGGCTTAAGTGAATCTTTCTCCATGTCCTACGCTTAGTTTTGGCATGCTCGTACGCTTTCCATTCCCCTTCGCCCTAAACCTTTACTCTAGGCGAATCGAAGGTTATCTCTTTTGTACGCTTACGACTTAACTTCTCCAAGTTTTTGCTCAAGTAGTTTAGCCCGCCTGTAGAGAGGGGTATAACAAGGAATGGGCAGCCACCACGGTAGCAAAGCAATCAATAACAATAAAAATTCTTGTTGAGCTTGGAAGAAGTAAATGCTAGTAGCATTATCCATCAACGTGCATAGGATAGCGTTATTAAGATAGGCCTTATCTTCGCTGTGCTTTCATTTCCCCCCTCTTTTAATAACTCTATCTCTAGGATTATTAAGTTATGCTCCCTCTTAACCAAAGCTGCATTATACTTGGGCTAACTGCATAGGTGGTAGGTGAGCTTTTTTGCACATTATCTGCCTTAAGTTTTGTGAGCTAGCAGACTAAACTTTATAGCTTTCAAGCGTTAAAGAGCCAACTTACTGCAGATGCTTTTTTCCATTTATGCAACAGCGCTAGAGAAAAAAGTGATCAGCTTTCCCTCTTGCAATTTCTGTGATGAAGAATTATTCTTTTTTTTCATTATAAAAGCTTAACTTGGCTCATGACAAAAGCATCTTTTTTCTACAAATTAGTATTTTTTTCGGCATGTGTTCTCCCATTTGTAGGAAAATTTTCTATTTGCATGGGCGCTGAAGATCAAGCGGAGAGGCTTTTTAACGATCTTATCGTTATTGAATATGTTAACCGTAAGCTTTCTGAAAAGATGCCTGTAACTTATGATTTTTATCAGCAGGGCGGTTATTTTAATATGCCCTCAGCACGTATGGGAGAGCCAGGTGAGATAGGTGTAGGATATTCCCATGTCCATCCTTATAAAAACTTTAGCTTAAGAGCTCAACTATTTAGCAGACTTGAAGTCTCAGGAAGCTATAGGATCTTTAAGGGAGTGGCCGACCCAATTTTAACGCCGCTTGGTTTTGGAGATTTATCCGATAAAGGGGCCAATTTAAAATTTGCTCTCCTACTTCCTGAAGAGAGTGGCTATAAGCTGCCTGGTGTAGCTGTAGGCTTGCAAGACTTCATGGGGACTAAAAATTTTATAGCTAATTATATAGTCTTTACCCAAGTGTTACTTAACCAGAACTTGGAAGTAAGCTTAGGATATGGCACTAAGCGCTTAAAAAAATGGTTTGGAGGGATTGTGTGGATGCCTTTTCGGCAAAGTCAGCAAAGTTACCTTAAAAATCTTGCTTTGGTTGCAGAGTATGACGCTACCCCGTATAAAGATCCAGAAATAGAAAAGCATCCACGAGGAAGGGTAAAAAAAAGCCCTATAAATTTTGGCCTTAAATATCGATTAGCAGGCCAGTACGATTTGGCTGTTAGCTATATCAAAGGGCACACTTTAGCTTTTTCCTTGTCAACTTTTTACAATTTCGGCACGACTAAAGGTTTTCTTCCTAAAGTTGGGACTCCTCTACCTTATAAGGCCCCCGTTAACCGTGAACCTATAGGAGAGTTAAGGCCTCCTTTTATTCTTGCTCAAGAACTTATCAATGCTTTTCGAGAGCAAGGTTTTGAAATCCTACAAATTAGGCTTGCTAATCAAAACACCTCTGTCTGTCGCCCAACAGCTTTGCGGATTCATTTAATCAATCGTCTTTTTCGTTCGGAATATGATGTGCAAGAGCAGCTGTCTTATCTTCTAGCTGGGCTGATCCCCAATGATATAGAAAAAGTTAACATAGTCGTGGAATCGGACTTAGGTTTTCCTGTGCAAGAATATCACTATCATATGAAGTGGGTCAGGCAATTTGGCGAGGGGAAAAGAGGCGCGCAAGAATTAGATTTATTAACCCATAAAACAGAGCTTTCCTTCTCACCGACAAGGGAAGATTTACAGCTGTTCAAAAATACTCGTTCTGGCTTTAATTTTGAACTGCTTCCTAAGACCCATTCTTTTTTTGGTAGTTCTCGTGGCAAAATGAAGTACTCGCTAGGGTTAAACGCTGGTTTTAATGGCTTCTTGGCAGGAGATGTTTATTATAGTGTATTACTTGGGTGGAATATTTTTTCTAATCTTCATCATATTTCTCCCGTTGATCGGTTGAATCCTTCGCATCTTATCCATGTGCGTACAGACATGATTCGCTATTTCCAACAAAAAGGATTAACTGTTGATGAGGCATATCTTCAAAAAAATTGGAATATGGGTAAAGGGTGGTATAGCCGAGTAGCCTTGGGACTCTTTGAAGAGGAATATGGCGGTTTAGCGACAGAATTTTTATATTGTCCACTTAATAAGCCCTTGGCGGTAGGTATAGAAGGTGCTTTAGTGGGAAAGCGTGCATTAAATGGTGTTTGGTTTACGAATAAAATTCGCCAATTAAAATTCTCTACCCCTCATTTTTACACGCTCACTCATAAAAAATTTATTGGCTCCCAATATTTTCTGAATCTTTACTATAATTGGGAATGGGCGAATGTAAACCTTAAATTAAAAGCAGGAAAATTCCTTGCTAACGACTGGGGCATCCGCGGGGAGGTGTCTCGCAAATTTAAGAGTGGGCTTACCATCACTATTTGGTATACTCATACTAATGGCCATGATGTCATTAATGGTTCTGTTTATCATGATAAAGGGGTAGCTTTTTCCATGCCCTTGGATGTCTTCTATACCTGCTATGCTCGTGATTACTGGCGCTATGGGCTTTCTGCGTGGCTACGAGATGTAGGGGTGACAGCTTTCACGGGCCGAGATCTTTATGATCTCATCCAGGATGAGCGCTGGAAGATTTCTACTCAAAGCAGTCCTTTCTAAAGGAATGAAGAGGATAGATATAAAAGCTATTTAGTTTGACATGATTTAAAGGATATTTCATGCTTAAGCATGTTTTGAGAGCGTTTTTTCTCCCAAATCGCTATAATTTGTTTACGCCTAAATCATTATAAAGCTCTTAATTTCTTGCAAAGTTGACTATGAAACCAATCAAGCTAGATAACAAACAAAGCCGTCTTTTTAAATCTCGATTTAGCGATGAACTCAATCTAGATCATCCTCTTATCCAGCTATCCAAATTGATTGAATGGAAGCAGCTGGAAGAAGAGTTTGATAAGCTGTTTGTAGAAAAGATAGGGCAGCCAGCTAAGCCTGTAAGGCTAGTTGTAGGGCTCTTTATCTTGCAGCATATGTATGGGCTTTCGGATGTAAATGTGGTGCATCGATGGGTAGAAAATCCTTATTGGCAATACTTTTGTGGGTATGAGTTTTGGCATCATGCGCTGCCTATTCATCCTACTTCTTTAATTAGATGGAGATCTAGATTAGGCGAAGCTGGACTTAGCAAGATTTTACAAGGGACGATTGCAGCAGCTGTTCTGACAGGCGCAGTGAAAAAAAAAGCTTTAAAAAAGTCATTGCCGATACAACCGTAATGCCTAAAGCTATCGCCTTTCCTACCGATGCCAAACTTTACTTTAAATCTATTCAAGCGCTTGTAAAAATGGCCGATAGTAGCCAAATCACTTTGCGCCAAACCTACAAAAAGCTAGCTAAAACAGCATTGTGCATGCGTGCTCGTTAAGCCCATGCCCGTCAGCTGAAAAGAGCAAAAAGAGAAGAAAAAAGGCTGCATAATTATTTGGGAAGGTTAATCCGTGATTTTGAAAGAAAGACAGAAGGACAATCTCTTGAGACAGAAAGCTCTTATCTTTTAGAAATTATCAAGCGTATTTATGCTCAACAAAGGAATGATTCTCGCAAAGTTTATAGCTTGCATGAACCCC
>NZ_VJOT01000048.1 GCF_011087585.1 Neochlamydia sp. AcF84 | reverse complement strand
TATAGATTGTTTAGTTTATTTGGTTTCATAGTAAACTTTGCAAGAAATTAAGAGCTTTGTAATGATTTACTTGTAAAGAAAATATAGCATTTTTTGATAAAAAACTCTTCTAAAATATTATCTCAGGGCAAAAACACTTTAAATCATGTTGAACTAAATAGTTAATTAATCCTCCTGTAGTCATAATAACTTTTGGATTATGATGGATTAATTAATTTATCATATTCCTTTATTTCAATTTCATTGCATAGTGTAGAATCAATCCTAAAGGGATTAAAGTCCTTGCTACAATACTTTTTCATCTTTCATGCTTTCGCTTTCTTTGCTTATGGAAAAACAAGAATAGTTTTTTCTAAAAAAAGCTGGAGGCTCACGTTCCTCTCTTTAATTTTGATCCCTTGATTGTGCACTCCTTAAGAAAAATTAATTTTTTAATTTAAACTCTACTGCTTTCTTGTTTTCAGAAAACCATAAAAAATAGTGAGTAAGATAGGCTAAAATCAATTTATCAAAATTACTTAAAAATAATATTTTGGGATCGTTACAACTTGCGGAATCTGGGCTATATCTCTTTAGCAAGAGAACAAGGCTGGCAAATTCTGCAAATATCGTTAAAGATCCTTCCGAGGCTTGCCACCTGTATTACCTTCTTCCTCTACATTATTATCATCTTTAGCAAATCTATAATCTGCTCAAAGCTTTATTGCCTACCAAAAGAAGATCTGAGTAATTACAAATATTTCACTTCATAGGAATTACCAACAAAACACCATTGCTTATATATGTTTAAATGTTAATAATCTGATAAGCTTTAATTTGTGATTGTTAAATTAATATGATAATTAATTGAATTTAATAATATTTTTTTGTTATAATAAAAATTGAATTAATAATCCTTTTATTAAAGGAGATGTATGGAGCTAGAAGATCTGCTGCTTGAATATGGGAGATCTAAACAATTAGGTAGACTTCAGCTTGATAGCTCAGGACTTTGCACGCTTTTAATGAATGGTCACTATCTTATCACCTTTGAAAAATCTCTCGATCAAGAGGGGTTTTATCTTTATTCTAGCGTAGGCAGCCTTCCCTTAGAAAAAGAAGAGGGGATAAGCTTAATGGCTTTAAAAGGCAATCTTTTTGGCAAGGAAACAGGACGAGCAAGCTTAGGGTATGTAGAACAAACACGTTCTCTAGTTCTATTTGAATATTTTGATAAAAATGAGTTGAATTATCTTCAATTTATTCAAAGGCTTAATAAATTTATAAAATATTTATTTTATTGGATAACTAAACTAAAAGCTTTTATTTCACAAGATATGGATAAAAAAGCAGCGGTAGAGTTTCGGCCTACTTTCCATCCTAGTAAGAAAATCTTTTATGCATAAGGATTAACCATGCAGCCTCCTCTTATACGTTCCCAGCAAGCTTTAAAATCTTCTTCCCTGCCAGCCCCTCCCGTTCCTTTGGCAGATGAGCCTCAAGTTTCTAGAACAGCTAAGCATAATTCTATCATATCTTCTAACTCTATCGAGAGAATAGAACCTTCTGACCGTGCCCTAGTGATCAATCGAGTAGAGGTTTTAAATGAAGAGGAGCCTTTTAAGGCAGAATCCGAAGTAATAATAGCCAAAGTCGAACAAGAATTAGAGAATATAGAAACCCTCTTATTGCTTGAAGCAGAGCCTATAACAACGCTTGCCGAGCAGAAAAATGTTTATGCTTTAGATAATTTTATTAAGAAAACTGAAAAGCGAAAAAAAATAGAAAGGCATTTAGGAAATGCATATAAAGCAACTCAATGGGCACCTGATAAACTGCATAAATTAGCCCTTGAACCCTATGGCTATATAGCACCCGTTATAAGCATTCCTCCAAAATTAGGAGAAATAGTAGGAAACGTTATCTTGCCCGTGTCAATTATACGAACGGTTTTGCGGGGCGTGGAGATTATTGGAAAAGGCGCTGTTTTGATTGTACAAGGCGTTCAGTATCAGCAGGCAAAAAAACTCTTAAAACAGAAAGTGAAAGAATTTAAACATCATCCGCAGGATGAAAACCTTAAAGACTCTATTAGGATTCTCCGCGAGTTTATTAGTGCCCAAAAACTGGAATTAAAAAATAAAATCATTAACTTTACTATTTCAGCGAGTTTCATAGCTGCTAAAAGTACTAGCTTGGTTTTAAGTGCCTTAAAGCTGGCAGTCCCTGCTGGAAAAACGGCCCTGGGTTGGACCCTATCTTTCTTAGATATAATAATGAAAACGATTGGCGTATGGCAAGCTCAAAAAGCTAGATCCACTCATGAGATTTGGATGCTAGAGCTTACCAAAGATCCTAGGAGTTTTCAACAAGCGCAAGATCTTTTAGCCAAACGTGAAGAGCGTTTACTTTTACATAAATTTCAAGCTTTTTCTTTTGAAGAAATTAAAGATAATTTGGAAGAGAAGGGCATGGAGTGCGAAGCGCAAGGGATTATAGATAAAGAAACTTTTGAAAAAAAGATTACCGAGCCTGCGTTTAGAACTTTCTTACTCCAGAATTTTATAGAAGATATTGATCAAACTGAGGATACCCTCAACGTGATGACAAGAAATAGCTTGCAAACGCTAGCAGAATTAAAAGCCAGAAATGAAAAGAAGTTTTTTAATTTTAGGCTTGTATCCGCAAATATAGAACTTATACTTGCCTGTCTTTCCACTACTCTAGCGATTACTTTACAAGTTTTAGCCCTTACCGGCGTAATTGCTTTAGCTTCCTCGAGTATGGCTCTGCCTGGCTTAGGCTTTTTTGTTTTAGGAATAGCAGTAATGGGGATAGGGCTCTATTTCTTTTATAGATATAAACCTCATCTTTTGAAATGTGTGCTCCAGGGAGTTGAGGTGCGTCTTAGCTTATTTCAGCTTCCTGCTAAAATCCGTGCTTGGCAATTAAATAAGCAAGAAGAACGGATAGGTACGCTAAAGATTACAAGTGCTAGATATGAGCAATTGGCAGGTTTATTGGAACAGCAGAAGACATTGGAGGCTACTGCTTATCCTATTGAGTTAAGAAAAACTCTTGAAAAACTACACAAAGAAACGAAAAAGAAAATCGATGAGCTAGAAAGCCATGGGGAGCAAGCACAACTGGAAAAAATGATGGAGGAATTGGATAGAAAGCATGAAAGGCACCTTAAAATGCTAGAAAAAGAAAACCAAAAACAAGAACGATTAAGCCAGAAGGTGGAATCTTGGATAGGAAAAAAAGGAAAAATCACGCAATTGCAGAATCGTTTGAAGGAAGCTGGTAGTGCAGATTTTGCTGTAGCCAATGGCTTAATTACCCAAGCTGAAAAGAAAGCGATGAATCTGCCTTTAATTATTATGGAAAAATTTTTAGATCCTCGCTCTTCTTTCGAGTTTGACGAAGAAACTCAAAAGATACTAAAAGAAAAAATGGGAATAGATTATCAAGCCCTTAAAAAGACGGCAGATCAAGTGGATAAGAATGCTTTGATGGACAAACTAAAAGACTTTTTTAAAATGGATGATACAGAGCTGCTAGCGTTAATGAAGCAGCAGCTTAACAATTTAAAGGCCAAAAAATATAATTAACTATTTAAAAGAGCAAACACAATGACAGAAGAAAAATTTTTAAAGCAATTTCAACAAGCATTGATGGACGAAAAATTTGACTGCTCTTACATAGAAGCTACCGATCAAACTTCCTATCCACGTCTTCTTCTCTTTCTAGGCGTAGATGATAAGGAACGGGAAAAAATTTTAGAGATAACTGCTTTAAAACAAGAGTTGATGCCAGGTCTTGCCTCTTCAGACAATCCCTTTTATCGCCTCCAATTTCAAGCTGTTTTTCCTTTCGCCGTCCATCCCCAAGCTTCTACCCAAGTAAGTAGCTTAATCTGCTATTTAAATCGTTTGATTGAACTTCCGGGATTTGAGATGGATGAGGTAAATCTTAAGCTTAATTATCGTTATATCCTGCTTTACGGAGAAAGAAGTCTCAATAAAAATCTTTGCTTTTCTATTATTGGCCTAATCATGCTCACGTTAGAGCTCTTTAGTTCTACCTTAGAAAGAGTGGCTATAGGAGAAACTACTTTTAATCAAATATTAGAAGAAATCATTAAGATTGCCCAACAAGTTAAACCTTAGATCTCTCGGAGTAATGTGCTGGTAATTGAAGGTAATTTGAATTCGTAAAAGTACCCCGTAGAAGTTTTTTCTCTTTTTACTATTTTTTTAAAAACTTCGAGGAGAATGGATGTGACGGGTATGGCATATTGCCAATAAAGTAGAATCGACAAACGAAATAGCTGTACACTGTTCCAAGCAAGATTGTGAGTAAACAAAGAGGGGAAATAAGTATATTTTCATTAATTGAGAAACTTATAAGAGGAAAAAACACTTAAGAAAATATTTTTTTCATTGTTTTCATCTGAAAATCCCTACCTGTATTGCAAGATAAAGAGCCCTGAAGCTAGCTTTACAGGCCTAGTGGTTGGCCTATGCTTTCTATTTCTTCGCTAAAAGGGAATTTAAAAATGTGCTCTTGTGGTAATTTAGCTTATACCATTTAAACGAACTCCGTAAGTAGCAGCTATTGAGAATTGCAAACAGCCTTTTTCTAAATTCAAATAACGGGGATAATTTAGGGAGGGAAAAGGTTTGGAAAGGAGGAAACCATGTTTGTAGCTTTTTATCATACAATAGAGGAATTAAACGCCATGGCAAAAAAGAAAGCCTATGGCAGTTACAG
>NZ_VJOT01000047.1 GCF_011087585.1 Neochlamydia sp. AcF84 | reverse complement strand
TTCTGCAGGCAGGCTGGTGAGTTGGTTCTGGATTAAGAAAAGCCCTTGCAGCTGAAACAGTTGCCCAATTTCTGCTGGCAGAGCGGTGAGCTGGTTTTGATTTAAGTCAAGCCATTGTAGCTGAGACAATTGCCCGATTTCTGTAGGCAGACTGGTGAGTTGGTTTTGGCTTAAGCTAAGCGCTCGCAGTTGAGGCAGTTGCCCGATTTCTGCAGGCAGAGCGGTGAGCTTGTTTTGATTTAAGTGAAGCCACCGCAGCTGAGGCAATTGCCCCATTTCTGCAGAAAGACTGGTGAGCTGGTTTTGATTTAAGTCAAGCCTTTGCAGCTCAGGCAACCGCCCGACTTCTGCAGGAAGGCTGGTGAGCTGGTTTTGGCTTAAGTTAAGCTCTTGCAGCTTAGACAACTGCCCGATTTCTGCAGGAAGACTGGTGAACTGATTTTGATTTAATTCAAACCTTTGCAGCTTAGACAGCTGCCCGATTTCTACAGGCAGGCTGGTGAGCTGGTTTTGATATAAATAAAGCGTTTGCAGCTCAGGCAACCGCCCGACTTCTGCAGGAAGGCTGGTGAGGTGGTTTTGACTTAATTCAAGCCTTTTCAGCCGATACAACTGCCCGATTTCTGCTGGCAGAGCGGTGAGCTGGTTTTGATTTAAGTAAAGCCACCGCAGCTGAGGCAATTGCCCCATTTCTGCAGGAAGACTGGTGAGCTGGTTTTGATTTAAGTCAAGCCTTTGCAGCTTAGACAATTGCCCCATTTCTGCAGGAAGACTGGTAAGCTGGTTTTGATTTAAGTCAAGCCACCGCAGCTGAGGCAATTGCCCGATTTCTGCAGGAAGACTGGTGAGCTGGCTTTGGCTTAAGTTAAGCTCTTGCAGCTGAGATAACTGGCATATTTCTGAGGGTAAATAAGTCAAGCCTGCTCCAGATAAATCCAAAGCCGTGATGTTTTTACAATTTTCTTCCATCCAATTTCTAAGAAGCTCCCCTTTTTTCTCTAGAGGCAAATATTTGATTGCTTCTCCGCTCAAGTATTCTTCCCCACCAGGAAGTTTTTTCCAAAATAAAAGGCGACTAATATTTACAAGATAAGAGGAGTAATACGCTTTTAAATTACTCCTTACACAATTAGGCATACGATACAGCACATAAACTTTTCATTCTTTTTTCTTGCAGACATACCTTTCTCCAAGAAGCTATTGCCATCTTTTCTAGTTCTTTATAACCACGATAAATACGATTAGACCAAAAATGGCTACGCAAGTAATGCCATAAGTTTTCAACAGGATTAAGTTCAGGACTATAAGGAGATAGAAAGAGCAGGTGAATATTGGAAGAAACTTTCAGCGTTTTACTAGTATGATAGATAGCTCGGTCTAAAATTAGCAAAGCATGGGAAGAAGCAGGCAGCGATTGACTAACTTGCTTAAGAAGAATTTCCACTCCTTGGCTATTTAAGAAAGGTAAAATCATCCCTTCTGCTTGCCCTGAACATGGGCAAACAGCTGTAGCTACATACAGATTTTTATATTCTGTCTGCCTTAAGAGCTTTTGGTCGCGTTCCTTTTTTTGCCCCTACCTTAGTAGAGGTGCTTTGTTGCCCAAGCCGTGCTTCATCTTCAAACCAAATTTCGATGTTTTTCTTGGGAAATTGTTTGTTTAAGCTGGTGATGAC
>NZ_VJOT01000046.1 GCF_011087585.1 Neochlamydia sp. AcF84 | reverse complement strand
GGCAATGTACCGCTTTAAAAGAAGCTTTGGAGGAGATTTTCGCTCTAGGAAGCTAGACTATCAGCGGGCAGAATTATATGCTAAATCTTTGGCGATGAATAAGATGACAAAACTTGGAATGCCCAAAGGACAATGGGTACTAACTTGATAAGCTTTTAAACAGACCAACTATTAGATCATTTACGCAACAAGGCCGGATAAAAGGAAGGTTTATTTATCGGCAGATGTAGAAATTGAGATAAATATCGTGAAAAAAGAGGTAATAAAAATCTAAAGAAAGTTTTCCATTGGCTCCTTCTATCCTACGAGTCAAAGAAAAGACCTTACATGACATGCGAGCCTCTGACACGGAAAAACAGCTGAATAGAGATGAAAGAGATGACCACCCCTACATTTGCTAGTGTTTACAGTTAAATGATTATTAACATCTTTTCAGCAAGCGGTCATGGAGATATGCC
This sequence comes from Neochlamydia sp. AcF84, assembly GCF_011087585.1. Classification (NCBI taxonomy): domain Bacteria; kingdom Pseudomonadati; phylum Chlamydiota; class Chlamydiia; order Parachlamydiales; family Parachlamydiaceae; genus Neochlamydia; species Neochlamydia sp. AcF84. The sequence goes on along the minus strand of NZ_VJOT01000046.1, from coordinate 77,644 downwards.
TACTTGATGCACTGAGGATGAAGGGAAAATAAAAACACGCAGCCAATAGAAAAAACAGTTATTTGCAAGCATTTTTGGCTTCGCAGGTGCCAGCAAAATCGCCTTTAAAGCTTGGTATCCGCCCTATGATCGCCTACTATCTTCAAACAACAATAAATACCGGCAAAACTAAAATTATTCCTCCTGACTCCAGGCTTTAATAAAAACATGAGAATGAGGGAGTAATCTTATTGTTGCACTTTATTGAAAAAAATTTATCCCGTAGCTCTAAAAACTAAATTTCCTAAAAATTTTTATCATCTTGATAATTCGTAGCCGATAAAAGCAGATAGATTCAAGAACCCAGCTTAAAAAGCTATATCTCGCTAAGAGAAAGTGTTATACAACCTTGATAAAAGGTTAACCTATCAGCCTCCAATCTAGTTAATATTTCAAGACTCTTCAGTGCTTTGTTTCAGCTTATTTTTTCAGAAAAATCTTAAAAGATTAGCTACCCGCTAATATAAAAATCCAATATGACCTATAAAAGCCCTATTGATGATTAAACAAATCTCATCAATCATGTAAGATAAGAGCAATCAATTTTCAAATACAGGGGATATAAACTTATTCCCTGACTCCCAAAGCTTCTAACAAGCGCTCAAGATCGTCAAGGTTAAAATAGTCGATAGAAATGCGCCCTTGCCTTCCCTTGGCGCGGATAAAAACTTTAGTGCCTAGTTTATACTGCAGTTTTTCTGCTAGTTGCTCTAAATAAAAGTCACGCGTTTCATAAGAGAGTTTCTTATGCTTAATTTTTTGCTTAAGTTTTTGTACCGCTTTTTCAGTTTCACGCACACTTAAACTCTCTCTTAGAATCAATTCATGCAGATAAACCTGCTTTTCGGCCCCTTCTACCGCTAGGATAGCTTTGGCATGCCCCATGGTAATTAGATTTTTACTTAAACTATCTTGTATAAGATTAGGTAAAGACAATAAACGTAGATAATTGGCAATCGTCGAACGTTTTTTTCCCACCGAGGCGGCTAGCTTTTCTTGGCTAAATTTAAATTCTTCCATCAAGCTAAATAGGGCTTTAGAAATCTCTATAGGATTTAAATCCACTCGCTGAATATTTTCAATTAAAGCAGCTTGGGCAGAAAGTATATGACTTGACGATCGCACAAGCACAGGAATTTCGAATAAGCCTGCTAGCTTAGCAGCACGAAAGCGCCTTTCTCCTGCCACCAGCTCATAATGCGAAGAATTTTCCACAGTTCTAACAATAGGTGGATGAATTAAGCCCACTGCTTTTATAGATTCAGCCAATTCTTTTAATTCAGATTCAGCAAACTGCCGTCTAGGCTGAAAAGGACTTATATTAATATGATCGAGCGGCACATAACGCAATTCTTCGAACAAAGAAAGTTTTTCCTGGGAAACATTCATACGTTTTACTTTTAACTTTACAATAAATAAACATGTTATATGATATTCGTTCTAGACAGCGCAAAAATCAAGCAAAAAAGCCCTCAAATATGAAAAAAAATCTAAAACGCGAATTGCTCTCCTCCGACACATCCCTCTCTTGGTCTGATGCCCTCCTAGCGCATCCTTTGACTCAATGGGCCTTAGGTAACGGAAAAATTCTTCTTTATTCTTTTTTAGGGCTTATAATCCTTGGCTTTATTCTCTTTCAATTTATATGGCGCCATCATGCCGCTTCTGAAGCTGATTTTATACGTGCGGAGAAAGAATTTTCTCTTTTTACCTCTTCTCAAGAAAGTAGCGATCCTGCCGCGGAAGTAGAAGCGCTAAGAAATCTTCATGCAATCATGGCAGCACATCCAGAATTATACCCCAAATATGAGGGATTAATTGCTGAGACATTGTTACTAAGAGGAAAAAATGAAGAGGCTAGTCTGTATGCGACATCAGCAATTAAGCGAACAGCCTATGAAAATGATCCTTTCTATACTAGCTACGCCCAAACAACCCTTTTATTAGCTAGAGAAGAATATGAAGAAGGCTTGAAAGCCGCACTTAACCTAAGAAATTCGATGCTAGAACAGGGAGAGGCATTCAAAGATAAACCAGAAAAACTGCAATATGGGACTTTTTTATATGCTTTTAACTTATTAAGGATAGCCATGCTGCAGCAACAGTTGTCTCTTTTTTCAGATGAGCTTGCCACCTGGAAAGAATGGGAAGATCTAGCCCTAAAAAGCCGTGAAGGTACTCTTCCTTTTTATTTAAAAGATCAATTATTTTTATCCTTTAATAACTTGTTATCTGAAGGGAAAGCTTCCTTGGCTGATTATATAGAAGCAAGAAAGAAGCTGATAACAAAATAGTTAATAAGACTTGCTAATGTTTTTTTTAAGCTGCTATAACAAATTTTATCATGTATAAGTTTTAATAGGCATGATCGCTAGAGGATTTCCTAAATCCTGCACAACCTCTAGAGCCCTAGAAAGCCACATGAAAAAGAGTGCAGAACTATAAAAGTCCCGACTGATTTTTTAAGAATGAGAAATATAAAGAAGTTATAAATGAAATAATTATGCCTATCTATTTTAAAAATGGTGGGCTAAAAATGAATAGGGAAGATTAATCAATAGGTTGCATAATTTAAATTTTTTGAGATTTTTTATCTAAAAGGCTGTATTTCCAAAATATCACCTTAAAAAAAAACAAAAAATATAAAGCGCCGCTTTTGAAATCTCAATCAAAATTTTGAGACCACAAACGAGCCTTCAATCATTGAAAAAGTTTCCCTCTTAACCGCTCGATTAGGGCAGGTGGAGAAACAATGGTGAGTGTTGAAAATAGTTCATTTACTTTTAACGATATCCATGAACAAGCTGGGGAAGAGAGCTTTCTTCCTGCCTTGAACGTAATCGTTAACAAGCGACATACAATAATAAATAACACCCCATCTCTTTCCGTAGCGTCAGACCTAGCAATGAACGCCGTGGAAGTAAAAGGAATGTTTACAGTTTCTTTCTAAATAGGAAAAAGAGTACCCAATGCTATGACGGTTACCTTTCAATAGCCGTCTTAATTTTTCGGCATGCCCAACTCCTAACTTATTGGCTATTTCAAACTAGGAAGCAAGCCGTTAGAAAATGGTTAAGTTCAATAGGCTAAATTACTTTCAATTAAAATGGGCTTGTGCTCTCCTATTTTTAATTTCTGTAGCTAGGTACCCCTCTATGAAAGCAAAGAGAATAGATCCGCTCTCTCTATAATAACCCCCAATACTGGATAACTCTTTCAACCAAAAATGCAAAGTGCTTTCTCTAAACTGAAAAAAGACTATAAAGCAATTTATCCTTTTACTGACTCTGTAGGCTTTAGCTACCTATGCAAAAATCAGGCTTTTAACCAAAGGGCTTAAAAAGATTTATAGTTAGTCCATTAAATTATGCATAAATAAATCAAGAGATATGGATTCCTTAAGCCTTCGTCAATGGACCTCGATTAACCTTACCTTGCAAGATTCTTCTATTCTTATTAATCCCGTTCCTCTTTTTACAAATCTGCAGCTTAAAAGAGATTATTCCCAGCTGGTTATTATCTCGGATGCTAATGTTTATCCTCTTTACGGGCCTTTCCTTACCGAGCAATTGCCTTTAAGGCAAATAAATAAAATCATTCTAGCCCCAGGGGAAAGATCTAAAAGCCTGCAAACTGCCACTTATTGCTGGCAAGAACTCCAACGCTTCGAAATAGATCGTCATGCTTTGATTATTAGCTTAGGAGGAGGCGTCATCACTGATTTAGCAGGCTTTGTAGCCTCTTGCTATATGCGTGGTTTAGACATTATCCATGTTCCCACTACTTTAATGGGCATGGTAGATGCGGCTATAGGAGGAAAAACAGCAGTAAACTTTAGGGGGAGCAAAAATCTGATTGGTAGTATTCATCCTGCCCGACAGGTATGGATCTTTTCTTCCTACCTTCAATCTCTTCCTGCAGAAGAGTTTAGTGCAGGCTTAGCTGAAATAGTTAAATATGGGATTATTCAAGGTCCTCAGCTTTTCGAGGAATTAGAAAAAAATACGACAGCCATACTTGCTAAAGATTCTCAAATTATGCATCTTCTCATCGTAGAATGTTGCAAAATTAAAGCCTTTATCGTAGAAAAAGATGAAAGAGATTATGGCATTCGGGCTACATTAAATCTGGGACACACCTTTGCACATGCCATCGAAGCGGCTATGGACTATCAAATTTCGCATGGCCAAGCAGTCTCAATAGGATTAAGCTGCGCTTTTTATACCAGTAAAATTTTAGGTTTTATTGAGCATTCTCTCATTATTCGCTTGCATAATTTGCTCAAAAGCTTAAACTTGCCCCTTTCATTACCAGAAGAGCTATCAGAAGAAACTTTGATTAGCTATATGTATAAGGATAAAAAAACAGTGAAAGGAAAGCTAAATTTAATCTTAGTGAAGAAAATTGGTAGCGTAGAAAGGATAGAGGCGGTTGAACCTAAGCTTATCTTAACAGCTTTAAAGCAAAAGAAAGCGGAAAAAGAACTTGAATGAGTTAAAAAACCTTGTTATTCTCTGCGCTCAATCTCTTTTTGAAACGCAAGGCCCCTGGATTAATAATTTCTTTGCTAACAGCATGAGAAATAAGGGAAGCTGCCTTATATATTTGCAGCCCTTTTAAGAGCTTGGCGCATAAGGAAAAAATTATAACCCCATTCTATAGCAAATTATAGTTTGGCAAAAGGCTAAATGTAGAAATTTATTCAGCCATTTTCTATTTAGCGATCGCACTGTCCAGGAAAAGGGTAAAAAACAGGCGTAAGTATTTGAGGTTCTAAAAAGAGAAAAAGCAACTTTTTTAAGATGAATACCGTGGAATTTAAATTATAAAAAAATATAAAAGGCACGCTTTTTCTATACAAGCATGCTGCATAAAAAACTAATAACTACAAATTGTATATCTTTTTAATAAGCTGTAGTAGTAAAAAGCAGTAAAAAAGTATCTTTGTTAAATATATAAAAAGGTTGTTTGAGGCAAGAATGGCAAAATCTTTAATTATTGTCGAGTCACCAGCGAAAATTAAAACGCTCCAAAAATTTTTAGGGCCTCACTATATTTTCGAATCTTCACTAGGACATGTACGTGACTTACCAGAAAAAGAATTCGGTATCGATATTGAACATAATTTTGAGCCTACCTATATCATTATGCCTAATAAAGACCAGGTCATTCAACGACTGAAAAAAGCTGCTAAAGGTTGCGATACAGTTTATCTATCTCCTGATCCTGATAGGGAAGGAGAAGCTATTGCCTGGCATATTAGCCAAATTCTTCCACCCCAAACCAATATCAAACGTGTCTCTTTCAACTCGATTACTAAAGATGCTGTAGTTAAGGCACTTAGCCAACCTCGACCTATCGATGAAGCTCTGGTTAATGCCCAACAAGCCAGACGTCTTTTAGATCGCATTGTAGGCTATAAAATTTCCCCTCTTCTTAATCGACGTATTCATCGAGGAAAAGATAGTTTTGTATCGGCCGGTCGCGTGCAATCGGTAGCGCTTAAGTTAGTGGTCGATCGAGAAAAAGAAATTGCAGCCTTTAAGCCCATTGAGTATTGGAATATTGGAGCTATTCTTAAGAATGAGTTAGAAGAACGTCAGTTTCGCGCCAATCTTTACTCTGTAGATGGTAGAAAAGTTGAAAAAGAGGAAGTAGAAGGTAAAAATTACTTAATCATCGACAATAAAGCTACAGCAGACGATATATTAGCACGGATGAAAGATAAGCCTTATCATGTAGCTAACGTAGAAAGAAAGGAAAAACGTCGTTATCCTGTCCCTCCATTTATTACCTCAACCTTGCAGCAAGAAGCAAGCCGCCATTATGGATTTTCTTCGGCTAAAACTATGAACATAGCTCAGGGCCTCTACGAAGGTATTGATCTAGGAAATGAAGGTGCAGAAGGCCTAATTACCTATATGCGTACGGATTCTGTACGTATTTCTAATGAGGCCCTTGGCTCAGCACGGGAATATATCTTAGAAAAATATGGTAAAGATTATCTTCCTACTGAAGCTAAACAATATTCCACCCAAAAAAGTGCCCAAGATGCTCATGAGGCCATTCGACCTGCTAATTTAAATCATGCACCAGAGAAAATTCAGCCTTATTTGAGCCGAGAGCAATTCTTATTATATCAATTAATTTGGAGACGCTTTATCTCTTCCCAGATGATGCCGGCTATCTACGATACAGTCTCAGCAGACATAAAGGTAGGAAAAGATATAATTTTAAGAGCTACCGGGTCGGTCATCAAATTTTCTGGTTTTCTAGCTGTATATGAGGAAAAGAAAGATGATGACGATAAAGATGAAGAAAGTCGCCAGCTACCTAACTTGCAGGAAGGTCAAAGCCTACAACTTATCCAATTAACTTCTGAGCAAGCCTTTACTCGACCTCCTCCCCGTTACACAGAAGCTTCTTTGGTTAAAGAATTAGAAAGATCTGGGATTGGGCGTCCTTCAACTTATGCTACTATTATGAATAAGATTCAAAGCCGCGACTATACGATTAAAGAAAGTGGGCGCTTAAAACCTACGGAATTAGGTTTTGTGATAGCACAAATGCTTGAAACAAACTTTCAAAAGATTATGAATATAGGCTTTACAGCTCAGATGGAAGATGATCTGGAATTAGTTGCTGAAGATCGTAAAAACTGGAAAGTACTTCTACAAGATTTTTGGAAGGAATTTTTACCTACTGTCGAAATTGCTGAAAAAGAAGCTTTTATTCCAAAAGTTCAAACAGATATCGACTGTCCCAAATGTGGTGGCAAGCTTCAAAAAATCTGGTTTAAATCTAAATATTTTTATGGCTGCTCCCGCTACCCTGATTGTGATTTTACGGCTCAATCTGAAGAACTCTCCTTTAATAAAGAAGAGTATGCTTCCGATTTTAACTGGGAGCAACCCTGCCCTCAATGCGGCAAAAGCATGAAAGTCCGCCATGGACGATTTGGAGCTTTTCTAGGGTGTACTAACTATCCTGAATGTAAAGGTATTGTAAACATCCCCAAAAAAGGCGAGGCTCTTATTTCTCAAAAAAGCATGCCAGCTTGTCCCGCCTTAGAGTGTCCAGGACAGATAATGGCAAGAAAATCGCGTTTTGGAAAAACTTTTTACAGTTGCTCTACCTACCCTGAGTGCGACGTAATTGTTAACGATTTAAAGCTCTTAGAGTCTAAATATCCTCATCATCCGCGTACCGCCTATATAAAAAAGCTTAAAGCTACTCGCAAAGGCAGCGAAGAAAAAACTTCCTCTAAAAAGAAAGCCGCTAAAAAAGAGAGCAGTAAAAAGAAAACGACTCCAAAAGAATCTACCCGTAAGCAGCCAGAAGTTAAAGTCTCTAAAGAGCTTGCTGCTATTATTGGAGCTTCTGAAATGTCTAGAGGAGAAGTGATTAAAAAGCTATGGGCCTACATTAAAGATCATAATCTACAAGATCCTCAAGACAAGCGCTTAATTGTCCCCGATGAGCCTTTGGCAAAGGTTTTTGGAACTCAAGAAGGGGTAAATATGATGAAAATAGCAGGTATGGTTAATAAACATATCCAAAAGTGACCACCTTATAGGAAAAAATCATATAAGGAAAGGGATCGAATCAATAGCCTAAAGGCTAAGTTTTTAACTGGTTAGATGACAAAGGCTGAAGAGAGCTGGAACAGAGAAAAAAATTTCAATAGAGCTCTTGGCAGGGTACATTTGTAATTTTTTAGATAAATTTTTAAGCCATCTCTTCATTTAGAAACATTCAACAGCTAGATGCTTTTCTATGATATATTTAGGCTGAAGGTCCGCTTATCTTTAAGGTTCAAAAAATTACTCCCTTGTAAACCAGCGCTTTTTCCGGATCTAAGGTGACAAGCTGGCCTTCTTTTAATATTCTACTGGCTTCGTCTGCTCTTACAATGGCAGGCTTATCCAGCAACTGAGCAATATGGATAGCAAACTTCTCTGATTCCACATCATCAATATGGTTTTGTAAAATAATTCCTTTCGATTCTTGAATGAGGGAAAGGAATGAAGGGTCGCATTTCGTCATGACAAGTAGCTGCCCCCTTACCGCATAATCTTTAGCAGACTCCGGAGATAAAACAAGGGTGGCATTTCCATGCACGCGGGAACCTACACCATGATGGCCTCGCACCAATACATCTCCTATGCTCTCTACCATCATCATATTGGTAGTTCCAGAAATGCCAAACGGAGAGCCCGCTGTTACGACTACCAAATCGCCATTGCTTACTAAATTTTCCTTTAAAGCAAAAGTACTGATCTTAGTAAAAGCCTCTGAAATGTTTTTTGTAGGGTGAGAGCTTAAATAGGGCTTTACACCCCAGCTTAAAGCCAGCTGATGGTAGCATTTCTCATGGGAAGTCATAGCTATAATAGGCATTTCGGGTCTTAATCGAGACAAAAGGCATGCTGTTGAGCCTCCACTAGTAAAAGCAAATATAGCTTTTGCTCTAGAGCTGTAAGCTGTTTTTACCGTAGCCAAAGTAACCGCAGAAGGGACATCATGATGAATCAGACCTGAATGAAAATCAAAAAAAGCACGATAATTGAAATCTGCCTCCGCCTCCTGCACGATACTTCGCATCACTTGTACGGTTTCAAAAGGATACTTTCCTATCGCCGTTTCTCCTGATAACATTACCGAAGAAGTGCTATCATATACCGCATTAGCCACATCAGAGGCTTCAGCACGCGTAGGACGAGGGTTGTTGATCATAGATTCTAGCATCTGGGTAGCTGTGACCACCGGTTTCCCTGCCAGATAACTTTTTCTTATCATCATTTTTTGAAGCCTAGGAACTTCACTTAAAGGAACTTCTACCCCTAAGTCGCCCCTGGCGATCATAATTCCATCTGCAACCTGAACGATGCTGTCAAAATTTTGTATGCCTTCCTTATTTTCAATTTTCGCATAGATCTGAATATCTGGCTTTTTTTCTTTAGTCAAAAGTCTTTTGATGGCAAGTACATGCTCTGGTGAACGTACAAAAGAGGCGGCTATAACATCTACATCATGCTTACAGCCAAAATGAATATCGGCTATATCTTTTTCAGTAATGTTTGGTAGACTCAAGCTGACATTCGGGATATTCACCCCTTTACCTGATTTGAGGACACCTCCATTATCAATCTTAACGACCACCTTTTCAGCTGTAGATTCGATGACATGGGAGCAGATGTAACCGTCATCAAAAAGAACCCGCGTGCCTATACTAAGATCATTTAAAACATAGAAAGGATGAACGCAGACTCCTTGCTCGCTTCCTTCTATAGAATTTTTAAATAAATTTAATAATTGTCCATGCCTGAGGTTAATTTGTCCCCCAGTAATTTTACCAATTCGAATTTCAGGTCCCTTGGTATCTAAGATAATAGCTAAAGGCATCTTTTTCTGAGTACGAGCTTTCTTAAGGTTGTTAATCACAATCGCATGTTCCTCATAGCTCCCATGGCTGAAATTAAGACGGGCAGCATTCATCCCGCCTTCCATCAATCGCATCATCTTCTCTACCGTATTTACAGCAGGGCCAATGGTACAAATAATTTTTGTCTTAGTGACCAACATAGAAAAATACCTGATAAGGGTGTGCGTTAATAGTCATTTAAATAGTGTGTCTGCCTTAGCACCTGGTGTTTAGAAAAAGTTATTATATCTTACCGACCAAATTTGACAATAATAACTCAAAAACTTTGCTTTAAATAAAAGATTGTTTTTAAACGCCATACAAGCAATCAAGAAAGCTACCATATCAAGTCTAAGAGATTCAATCTTATTTATCTTATAATTTAGCTTTAGCACAGATGAGCTGGAAAAGCCCTTTAAATTTATACTTATCAAAAAAATTGCAGAAAAAATTAATAAAGGAAGGAGCCAATGATGAGCTAGGAAAAATTATGCCTAAAAGAGGAAAACCCCAAAGTGATTATTCTTTTTCTCAATAAATGCAGTGTAAATTTCTTTTCTATGTCCCCAGAACAGATAACTCTTCATTTATAGCAAAGGCAACTTCTTTTTATGCTTACCTCTACAGCAATTTACAAGTGTATAAAGAGCTTTTATTAAGCGAGAAATTTGATTATGAGCGATTTTACTACACCTGGAAAAAAATTTCCGTATAGCTATAAAAATGAAAAGTAAATAATTATTAAAAAAAGCTCTCATCCCAAAAAATTTTCTTTTTTTCTCAAAGTTTACATCAAGAATAGGGCGTATTTCTGGGACTTCTAACCTTTTTCTAGTTAGTCGGGGAAGACCATTAACTTTTTTTTCTTCCTCTATATAAGGATTTTCATACGGAATAACTTCTTCATAGAAAGCTAGATCTTCATTTCCCATTTTTCTGTGGTAGAGAAAGATGCTGCTACCCCACTCGTCTTTGTCTGCTTGGGTAAGCAAATGTTTTACTTCATCCATATGAAAGATTGTGAAACCCTCATATCCCCAGCTACTAATTTTTTCATTAATTAATCTCCTTAGTTGATCCAATTGCTTACTTATTTTTTGTTGCTCAGAAAATTTAGATTTGGAAAGAAGGGGAAAAGATGAAAAAAAAGATTTTTTCTTTCTAAAGCCCACAAGAGTGAAAGTTTTTTCCTTGCATATATGGTAATAGATGTCTCTTTTCATTGAAACAGCTATGGAAGCATAGCCATTTGCTTCCATAAAATCCACGAAATAGCCAGCTATTTCCAATAAAGAAACGCGAGGTTCGTAATATTCTTTTTCTTTATACCTGTAAGTTTTATTAATTGAAACTTTACCTAAACTCTTTAGCTTATCTACATCTTTTTGTAGCAATACACTTTTACCTACAGGCATGTTTGTACAAAGTTCCTCAAATTGTTTTTCCATTTCCTCGATTATATGTGGAGGCGAGATCGTAGGGTCTTTAGCCACTAAGTTTTTAGCTTGTAATAAAATAGATTCTACTTTTTTTACTAATTGGCCATATTGTATACTTGTTGTTCCTTCACGTGTTTTTTTAGCTAAGCTATGGAAATGTGCGAAAAGATTAAAAGTTTGCTCAAAGGCCTGCATAGCAGTAGTATGGGTTGCTTGAACCAAAGCTTGAGTCTCTTCTTCCCTCGAAGCAAAAGATAGGGGTTCCCTCTGATCTGCTACAAGGATAGGATGAAAATGTAAGAGAGCCGAGGGATTAAAAAAAACTTTTTTCATTTATAAGCATCCTGTTTATTTAAACCTTGCTCTTTTTAAAGTAGTGTGGCCATGTATGCTTAATTTGTTCATGATTGGCCTCTAAATATAACGGTATGTATGCCTAGATGAATTTTAGCCCATTTCCTCGGCTTAGTCTCTACCATGGATTTTACATCCCATTCCCCTTCGCATGCTATTCTTATCCTTATTGCGCAAGCAAAAATGATTGCTGAATTTACTCCATTTAGCCAAAGAAGGTGAATTAAAGGCAAATGTCACTATCCTTGTGCACATTAGCGAGTAATTTGGCCCCCTTCACTTCTAATGTTAACCTAGCAATAAAGGATTTAGCAAAGCCTTCTAGAAAACGATAGAGTTTTTAAAGTAGGTTTTAACATATGTTAGTATCTCAAACCTAGTATTTGAAAGCATTTCAGAACTTCGTGTCCCCGTAAAGGATTTCCTCGTATTCTTGGTGTGCATACATCCGTTTATTTAAATAAATATAAAAAATTAGTTATAAAAAATGCAACATAAAAGGCTTTAAAGATTAAATTCTCTTCATTTACTTTTAAATTAATTAAGTGAAGGATAAAGTTTGTTTTGTTTATTCGTGTGTATTTGTGTCAATCTTTTTTTAAAGTAAGACTATCACAAAAAAATATCTTCTTCATACATTGCTAAATTTTCATTTCCAACTTTTCGATGGAAAAGAAAGATGCTAGCACCCCATTCATCTTTGTCGGATACATCCAACACATGTTTAATTTTATCCATATGAAAGAGTGTAAAGCCTTCATATCCCCAACGGCTAATATTTTTCTTAATTGATTTTCTTAATTGATTCATTTGGTTAATTATTTTCTCTTCTTCAGACATCTTAAAAACTGTTGAAAGTTTTGATGACCACGTAGACATGGAAGAAGCTGTCTTTCTAAACCCAATCAAGGTAAACATTTTTCCTTTGCACATATGATAGTAAATGTCTCTTTTCATTGATACAGCTATAGAAGAATAACCATTCCCCTTCTTAAAATCTTCGAAATAGTTAGCTATTGCCAATAAAGAAATATGAGGTTCATAATATTCATTTTCTTTGTATTTGTAAGTTTCATTAATTGAAACCATTCCTAAACTGTTTATCTTATCTACGTCTTTTTGTAGCAATACACTTTTACCTAAAGGCATGTTTGTACAAAGGTCCTCAAATTGTTTTTCCATTTCCTCAATTATATGTTTATCCTGGTGTGCCTCCACTAAGTCTTTAGCTTTAATTAAAGCTTCTTCGGCTAATTTTACTAGCGCCCCATAGTGCTCACTTGACAAGTCACCACGTACCTGGGTAGCCAGATAATAAAATTGCTTAAAAAGAATTGATATTTCCTCAAAAGTTTGTATTGCTTGCGTGTGGGCTGTTTGTATTAACTCTCGATTGTCTATTGCTTTAGCACTTTGAGATTCAAAATTGCTTTGACTTGATGAAGGACTAATAGTATTTAAATTATAATCGCTTGATAAATTTATGTTCATTTTATTCTACCTTGCTTGTACTTTTTGTAACTATTCAGGTCTAAGTAAGCTTTAACAATCAGCTGCTTATGAACTCCTTACTTTTGACCACTAGAGTGTACCGCTTTGTCACCTATTCTTAGAGGATAGGGATAGATAAAGTCAAAAACTTAATTTTCATAAGCAGCTGATTGTTAAAGCTTACTTAGACCTGAATAGTTACTACTTTTTAATCTTTGCTTATAAAAAATTGACGCATGACTTTACCGCTATCTATTCCCACTTGAACTAATTTTGAGCCGGTATCTATATGAATTTCTGCGTCCTTCTCAAGATTTTCGGGTACTATTATATAGATAGTTTTATATTGAATGTAGGCAGTTTGTATTTCATGCTGGCATTTTTTTTCAGTTATTGCATCAGTAGCTAATTCATCCGATGCCAACAAATATTGCTGAATACTAGTATGGTCTAAAACTTTTCTGTAAACTGAATTGCTTTTGAATAAGGAGCTAAAAAAAGCTGACAGTGAGTGAGATATAATGCTAGTATTAGTACGAATTAGTTCAATTTTTCTTGCTTGACTTGCTTTATTATCACCATAAAATGTGTAACCTACTCGGGTAACAGACACTCCCTCATATGTAAACTCGGGAAGCCTAGCAATTACAAGAGCGCTTAAATGAGAATTTGAAATTGAACTGAGATCGTCTCCTCCTAAAAGATTACATACTTTAGCTCTTTTTAGCTTTGCATTTTCCTCTTCTAATTTTCTGTTTTCTTGCTCTATTTTTTCCTTTTCTCGTGCTAGCTGTGTAGCCAAACTAACCAATTCACTATGGGACATTCCTGAAAGGTGGGTAGTTATATTCATAATTTTCCTTTTTTAATTTAAATTAACTGAATGGATTTATTCATGTCATTATAGGTGCTAAAAAACTCAATAAACATATCTGCTCTAAGTAGTAGTTTTTCTTCTTCCGGATAAAGTGTTAGTTTTACTTGGGTTAAGTCTCCCCATTCTCCTTTTTGTTGCTCAATAAAAACAGTAAATTTTGCAAAATGTTGAGCAAGCTTTCTAATATTAGTGCCATTTCCATAAAATTTTTTTTCTAGCGCTAATAAAACTTTGGCTTCATTTTCAACAATAATCTCCTTAAATGAAAATTCTTTTTTCAATTCTTCAAAATAAAAATTTAAATTATTTTTAAGTATTTGATGATAGCAATTTCCTGATGGAATAGGGCCAAAAGGAATGACATCCATTCTACTTAATAGCTCGGGGGAATAGCTATTTCCTTCAGGATAAAGCTGATTTTGCTTTCTAAATAATTCACAAATTTTTTCAATGTTCATTTTTTGTTGGAAAGCGCGCAGAATGCAATCTTGATATAAATTAGAAGTGTTAATAATGATGCAGTTCTTAAGAGAGTAAATAATGCTTACATTTTTGTTCTCCCTATCATTAATGCGTTTAGTATACTGCCCCTTATACATGCCTACATCAAAGATCGTAAGGAGGGATTGTTTAACTTTAGAATGAGCCTTTTCAAATTCATCTAACAATATTAGTATGTTTTCCACTTCATATTGCTCGGTAGATTCATCACTGCTTAAAAGTGTCGGCTTGCATTTATCTAATTCTTTTGCAAAAAAAGGCTTATCATCCGAGCCTAAAATACCTGCGCCTGATCCAAAAAAATTAGAAACAGTATATTCACTTTGATACTGATTCATAGGAAAAAAAATATATTTTCTTTTATACTCAGCTGCTGCCTTTGCAAGAGCTGTTTTTCCTACCCCCGTTGGTCCAACAAATATGAATACATGATTTCCTTCTTTTTGTTTTTTTAATGCAGTAGCTAGTAGAGTAGCCGCCTGGTCTTGACCTACTACACTTTGCTTTAATTTCTGTAAGATTTGCGCATAAGGGTCTGGCTTTAACTTTTCTTTTTGTACACTCTGCACTATTTTTTCGTTTATGAGAGTGCGAGCCACGCTTGGATAAAGCTTTATAAAATTATCTCTAATATGTTGGGTCGTTGAGTTTATTTCTAAGCACGTTACTTTCCTAAAATATTTTAAAGCTTCCCCTGGAGGATTTTCGCCTAATTGATGAGGCGCTAATTGAAATTGCGTAGGGCTGTTCTGCTGTTGAGGGTCTCCTAAATAATCCATAAGAGCTTTGAAAGCTAGCTCCTCATATAATTTTTCATTAGATATTTTTTTTAAGGTGGCTACTTCAGGCATCAGTTCATTAATATACGCTATTAATGAAGAAGAGATCATGCTATCAAAATCATTAATCATTTTTTTCTCCTGGCAATAGTATGGTTTTTCTCAATTGGGAACATTATTTAAAGAATCTTTTTTAAATATTATCATAAAAATTTCAGCAATTCCCGCAAATAAAAATTTTAACTTTATTTACAGCTAATCTTAAGGTTTACTTATCTAAAAGCAAAAGGATACCTTAAGTTTTAAGCTTTCTTTGCCGAAGTTAATATTTAGTTTAAAGTTAAGAATTTCTACACGCAAGGGTTCAAAAGGCACTTTCAAGCTTTTTTGTTAAGAAGTATTCGGAGTAAGCCTTGCTCCTTTAAATCCATAGGCAATTGAGTGGTAAAGATCTTCCCAGGTATCGATAAAGTAAGAGACAAAAAAAGCCCATATTAGCATCCATAAGCTACTTCTTGAACCAGCTTTTTTGAGGGCAGCTAAAAACATACTGCAGCAGCGCTGTTGCACTTGATCGATCAGCAAAGCTAGCATCATACCTCACCTTACGCGCTGATGAGTTGAAAAAATTATTCTGAGGGTATATTTTTTTTTGAAAAGAGGAGAAAAAAATGAAACTTGATCTTCATGAGATTTATACAGATTATCTTATCAGCCAAAACCAACAAGCAACAGCCACTGGGCTATCTAATCTTTTAGATGGCCAGATTAGCCACGAGAAAATCACCCGTTTTCTTAACCACAATCTAAGAGGATTGAAAGAACTATGGCAGTATGTTAAAAAGCAAGTGCACCATCTAGAACAAGATATAGGAGGTGTATTGATTATTGATGATACGATAGAGATTCAATCTTATTTATCTTATAATTTAGCTTTAGCACAGATGAGCTGGAAAAGCCCTTTAAATTTATATTTATTAAAAAAATTGCAGAAAAAATTAATAAAGAAAGGAGCAAGCTTATCCCATACAACAATTTTTTTAGTGTAAAACACGACTTAAATATTTTTTTAAAAATTCTCTTATAACAATCTTATCTTATTAAATAAATCACCCAAAAATATGTTAGGCACAAGCAAAAGTTTTACTTGTACTTCTGGCTAAAGCTACTTTTTAGCTAAAAATAAGAGTGTTTACATGGAGATTATTAATGCACAGGTTCAAACTAAAACCCGTACCTACATGAAGATAACTACAGTCTACGGCCTAACGGCCGCTAAGCTTTAGCTAAAAAAACTTAAGATAAGGATTGCTTGCCGAAAGGCTGTCCTACTGGATAAATCTAAACGAATCTACCCCAAAATCCCTATTCAATGTATAGTATTTTTAGTTAATTTGGGGTAGTAAGCATGGATCATAAGCACATCATTTTAAAAAAAGTCAAAGTTCATAATCTTAAAGCCGTGGATTTACAGCTTAATACCAATGAATTAATAGTTTTTAGCGGAGTTTCTGGATCAGGAAAATCTTCTCTTGCCTTTGATACCATCTATATGGAAGGGCAAAGACGCTATGTAGAATCCCTTTCTACCTTTGCAAGACGCCAATTAGGCGAAATGGCCAAACCTGACCTTGAGCATGCCTCGGGAATTTCTCCTACTATCTCTATAGAGCAGAAAACCGCAGGCCGTAACCCACGTTCAACAGTGGGAACGATGACAGAAATATACGATTATCTAAGAGTATTGTATGCTCGCGTGGGTGTCCCCCATTGCCCAGTCATTGGAGAACCTGTAGCCCCTCAGAGCAGGGAAAGAATTATCAAATCTATCCAAAGCCTTCCTTCCAATACTAAGCTCATTGTCCTAGCCCCTTATGCTAAAGCTAAAAAAGCTGAGTTTAAAGAAGATTTTCAAGACCTCATGCGCAAAGGGTTTACAAAAGCACGGGTGGATGGAAAAATTGTTACTTTACAGCATGAATGGGGTTTAGATGGTAGCGTTTCTCATGATATCGACGTAGTCATTGACCGTCTTGTCATAAACATTGAAAACAATTCGCGCATTGCTGAGGCTATTACTGCAGCCTTAGATTTAGGAAATGGAGTCTGCAGTATATTGGATGTACAAACAGACGAGGAAAAGCTTTTTTCTACGCATGCTTATTCCCCTAAATCAGGGCTCTCTTATTCCTCCTTAGAGCCGCACGATTTTTCTTTTAACAGCCCCTCAGGAGCTTGCTCAAGCTGCAATGGATTAGGTATTGTCAATGAATTTGACTTAGAACAAATTATGGATCCAAACCTTAGTATCGCTCAAGATTGTTGTAGCATTGCAAGCTCTTACCAAACAGTACGTTATGGTAACATCTATAACAATCTAGCGAATATGCATAGCTTTAGCGTCCATACTCCTTGGAAAAAGCTGTCTGAAAAAGCTAAGAAAGTTTTTCTTTACGGGGTGGAAAAGAAGTGGACCAGAATGCATTTTGTTCATCCTATTACTGGGGCAAAGTGGGTAGATAATGTTCAATGGAAAGGCGTCTTGCATGAAGCGCATACCCGCTTTGCTGAAGCTAAAAGCGATTCCTATCGCAGCAAAATGCTCAAGCTTATGCATACGCAAAGGTGTCC
The DNA here is from genome assembly GCF_011087585.1 of Neochlamydia sp. AcF84. Classification (NCBI taxonomy): domain Bacteria; kingdom Pseudomonadati; phylum Chlamydiota; class Chlamydiia; order Parachlamydiales; family Parachlamydiaceae; genus Neochlamydia; species Neochlamydia sp. AcF84. The sequence goes on along the minus strand of NZ_VJOT01000046.1, from coordinate 60,109 downwards.
TGCTTGCAATGGTGAACGCTTAAAACCCTATCCTGCTGCGACCCTACTCAATGGCAAGCGTATTAGCCAATTAGCAGCTATGACTATTGCTGAGTGCTACGAATTTTTTAGCAATCTTCCCCTGTCTGCTCAGGATGAGCTAATAGCTGCTGAGTTAATCAAGGAGATTCGTGAGCGTTTACAATTTTTGATTGAAGTGGGTTTACATTATTTAAATTTGGACAGAACAGCGCCTACGCTTTCGGGAGGAGAGGCTCAACGCGTACGTCTAGCCTCTCAAATTGGCTGCGGATTAGTAGGTATTACTTACGTTTTAGATGAGCCTTCAATTGGCTTGCATCCCCGTGATAATAAAAAGTTGATAGCTACGCTTAAACGTCTCCGCGATATGGGTAATACCGTCATCGTGGTAGAGCATGACGAGGAAACCATTTGGGAAGCTGATCATATTGTAGACTTTGGGCCTGGGCCAGGTACACGAGGAGGTGAAATCGTCTACAAAGGTGATGTTAAAGGCTTGCTAGAAAGCGAAAAATCTCTTACAGGACGCTACCTATCGGGAAGATTAGCCATTACCATTCCTAAAAAGCGTCGAAAGATAAAAAAAGACCATCTCTTGATAAAAGGAGCTACTCATCACAATTTAAAAAATGTAGATGCTAAAATACCTTTAGGAATTTTCATTGCTGTAACGGGCGTCTCCGGCTCTGGAAAATCTTCACTTATCACCGATATTCTCTATCCTGCCCTATCGAATGCACTCCATGAAAGCGAATATCCTGTAGGCCGCCATAAAGAAATCGTAGGAATAGATAAAATTGACAAAGTAATTGCTATTGATCAATCGCCTATTGGGCGCAACCCTCGTTCCAACCCCGCTACTTATATCAAACTTTTCGATGATATTCGCGATTTATTCACCCAATTACCTGAAAGCCAAGCACGTGGATATAAGCCGGGAAGATTTAGCTTTAATGTCAAAGAAGGCTCTTGCCCTCAATGTGGGGGCATGGGCATGGTGAAAATTGATATGGATTTCATGGAAGATGCTTGGATAGATTGCCCGCTTTGTAAAAAAAGGCGTTTTGATCAAGAAACCCTTTCAGTTCTTTACAAGGGTAAAAGTATTTATGATGTGCTAGAGATGGAGGTCATCGAAGCATTAGAATTTTTTGCTAATATTCCTTCCATCTACCATAAACTACAAACACTGCAAAAAGTGGGAATGGAATATATTAAGCTAGGCCAGTCATCCACGACTTTATCAGGTGGAGAAGCGCAACGTATCAAATTAGCTAAAGAGCTTGCCAGGCCTACCGCAGGACACACTTTCTATATTTTTGATGAGCCTACAACCGGCCTTCATTTTCATGATATTAAGCATTTATTGACAGTGCTGCAAGAACTTGTAGACCGTGGTCATACTGTCTTAGTCATTGAGCATAATATGGATATTGTCAAAACGGCAGATTGGATTATTGACATAGGCCCTGAAGGAGGAATTCAAGGAGGAAAAATCTTTGCTGTAGGCACACCTGAGCAAATCGCTCGTTTAGAGAGCCCTACAGGCCGTGCTCTCCAAGAGATCTTGCATCATGATATAGCCGAACGTCTCACCCAAGCTGTGCAAGCCTCTAAGCATAATCTTATCCACTATAAAGAACGTCAAAAACATTTTATCAAAGAAATTACTGTAACGGATGCGGAGCAAAATAATCTTAAAAGCATTTCATTGAGTATTCCGCGTGAAAAAATCACTATATGTACCGGCCCTTCGGGGTCAGGAAAAACCTCTTTAGCCTTTGACACTATCTATGCCGAAGGACAAAGACGCTATATCGATTCCCTTTCACCTTACGCACGCCAATTTGTTAAGCAAATGCCTAAGCCTAAGGTAGGTTATGTAGGAGGACTTTCACCCGCTATTGCTATTGAGCAAAAAGCACACGCAGGTAATCCTCGCAGCACAATTGGTACTATGACCGAGTTGTATGACTATCTGCGTATCCTTTATGCCCGCATGGGAACGCCTCACTGCCCCGAAACAGGTGAGGTGATTAAAGCGATCAGCAAAGATCATGTAGTAGATCGTGTGATGAACTATCCTTTAGGAGAAAAGATCCAAGTTTTAGCTCCTATTGAAGGGAAAAAAAATGAACGATTTGAAGAAGTTATCTCTCGCCTTCAACGGCAAGGTTTCCTACGCGTGCGCCTAAATGGTGAATTTTTTGATCTAGACCAAGAAGGCCTTAGCTTAGCTTTCGATCGTAAACGCAAAAATGAGTTATTATTGGTTATCGACCGCTTAAAGATCAATCCTACGATTAAAAACCGCTTAGCAGAAGCAGTAGAGACAGCTACCCATATAAGTGGTGGCAAAATTGTTATTCTTCGCGAAAACCAAAAAGATGTTTTTTTCAATTTAGCATTTGCCGTAGAAAGCACAGGAAAATCTTATCCAGAAATTACTCCTCATACCTTTGCTTTCAACAATGCTGAGGGAATGTGCCCGGAGTGCTTAGGTTTAGGATATCAATATGGTGCTAATTTAATACAAAAGCCAGAGATTATGGAGCAATCTGTGGCCGGCCTGATGTATTATCTATGGCAAGATCTTTATAACGCTGCTGCCTTTGCTTGGGTAGCAGCATTTTTGGAAGCAGAGGGTATTGATCTGCTTGCTCCTCTTTATATGCTACCTACTAAACAGCTCCACCTGATTTTAAATGGCTCTCCGGAAGATAAGTGGTACACCGCTACAAACGGTTTAAAATTTCGCTGGATAGGAATCAACCATGTATTAGCAAAGGCGGGGCGCAGTGCACAATCTCAACTACGCGAACTTATTACGCCTCTTTTGGAAGAGCATAAATGCATTTCATGCCAAGGAGATAGACTCAACGCTTTGGCCCGCCATGTGACTATTCAAGGCCTATCTATTAGCAAATTATGTAGTCTGCCTGTGGATAACTCTCTTAATTTCATTGAAAAACTTGTCATTAATCAACAGGATAATAAAATTTTGGAAGAAGTTCACCTTCAACTTCTCAATAGATTACGCTTTCTAGCTGCAGTAGGTCTAGGCTATATAGCCTTAGATCGGCCGGCTCCTACTTTAAGTGGCGGCGAGGCACAGCGTATTCGCCTGGCGCGCCAATTAGGAAGCGGGCTAACAGGAGTATTGTATGTTTTAGATGAGCCTACCATCGGCTTACATCCAAGGGACAATGAACGCTTAAATCTAGCCCTCGAACAGCTTAAGGAACTTGGTAATACTTTACTAATGGTCGAACATGATCCTTTAACGATTGCAAAAGCTGATTATATTCTCGATTTTGGCCCTCAGGCAGGAGCCTTAGGCGGCCATATTACGGCACAAGGAACTTTTAAACAGATCATAAAAAATTCACGCTCACTGACGGGTAAGTATTTATCCGGCAAGCTCACTATTCCCATGCTTACAAAAAGACGCTCTCTTAAAAATGGCATGCTACAAATCAGGGAGGCTAAAGCCAACAATTTAAAATCTATCCAATTAGATATTCCTATCCAGGCTCTTACCATTTTAACAGGGGTTTCGGGTTCAGGTAAATCTACGTTAATGCACCAAGTTATTCAACCAGCAGTCCAAAAAGGCCTTTATAATTCTTATGAAATTGCTGCCGATATAGCAAAAGTGGAAGGCATTGAAAATTTTGATAAAGTGATTACTATTGATCAAAATCCTTTAGGCCATACAGTGCGCTCAGATGTAGGAACTTACGTCGATTTACTGGCGCGCTTACGTGATTTTTTTTCCTCCCTTCCTGCTGCCAAAGCCAAAGGATTACAAGGCAAGCACTTTAGCTATAATCATCGACGCGGCATGTGCACCCATTGTTGGGGTATGGGCTATAAACGTATCGAAATGCATTTTTTACCCCCTGTACGCGTAGTATGTGAAGAGTGTCAGGGCCAACGCTTAAATCCTGTTAGCTTAGAAATTACTTATAAAGGAAAAAATTTTGGCCAATATCTAAGCTTAACCATTAACGAAGCACGCCAGGTATTCGAAAATCATCCCCGTATTGCTAAAGTTTTAGATACATTAATTGCGGTAGGTTTGGGCTATTTGAAATTAGGCCAAGAAACCGTAAGTTTATCGGGTGGAGAAGCGCAACGTCTTAAGTTAAGTCGTGAGCTTACCAAACGCTCGACAGGTAAAACTCTTTATCTATTAGATGAACCTACGACAGGGTTACATAGCGATGACATTAAAAAATTATTGATAGTTTTACACAAGTTAGTAGATAAAGGCAACACGATGATCATCATAGAACATAATATAGAGGTCATTAAAAATGGAGACTTTATCGTTGATTTAGGACCAGAAGCCGGAGAAAGAGGAGGAGAAATTGTAGCTACCGGTACTCCCGAAGAAATTGCTCAAAACCCGACCTCTATTACTGGAAAATATTTAAAAAATTTACTTTGAAAAATTATGCCTTAGATCTCTGCTCGTTTGGCTTTAGACTTTCCTATTAATTTAAGGTTATAAATTAGCTTTCTAATATTTTAAAAATTTAGCTTGAATATGCATCCAGCTTATCTTTTATTTTTGCTTTTAATGTATACAGTTTTACCTTTACATGCTGGAACAATTCCTATCGAAGTAGAAATAGCTTTTACAGAGGAAGAGCGCGCCTGGGGCTTGATGCAACGCTCCCATTTACCAGAGAATCAAGGAATGTTGTTTTACTTTCCTAAAGGAAATCTTTGGATGTTCAATACTTTAATAGATCTTTCAGCAGCATTTTTAGATAAGAAAGGTAGCATCTTAGAGATAGCCGAGCTAAAATCTTATCCTGAAAAGATGGATCCTCATCGACCTGTAAATAAATTAAACGAGATGTGGAAATATCCTGCGGATGATAAAATATATTTATTCTTTTTGCAAAAAAGTAAGGCGCTACCTAAGGGAACTTACTATGTTTTAGAGATGAATAAAGAATGGTTCAAAAAACAGGGAGTCACTGTAGGAGATAAAGTCGTGTGGCATTTAAATTCTTCCCAGGCCTCTATAGTAAAGCTCTCCTCCCCTTCGACAGGTGAGTAAGCGCTTCAATTGAAAATGGTTAATCAACTATTTAACCAGGAAAGGTGCGACTCTACGTTTTAAGGAAAAAGCTTAAAAAATATAAATTTTTTTGGCAAAGGTGATCCCTCAATTTTTTATTGATAGAAAATATTTCTCCCCTTAGATTAAGAGAAATAAATTCAGCTCTACTATAACAACTAAGGACAGCATGGCAAAACCTCTCGTTTCCAAAAAGAAAGCAGATGCAATCTCAAATGGAGCTTTTCTTGTAGGACTTGGCATCTTATTATACACTCATGATTGGTGGCCAGGTATTCTCCTAGTCCTCTGGATAGCCGTTCTATTAAGGCAATATTTAACAGGAAGAGTTTACGATACAATTGTCTCAACTATTATCCTACTAGGCTTGTTTTTAGTCTCCTTTATCAAAATAAATTGGTCTGTCATTATTCCTATTTTATTTGTTATCGGAGGCACTTATCTAATATTCCGAGAATATTTTTATGCAGATGAAAGCGTAGAAAATGAAATTTTAGATGAACGCCCAAGAAATGCTAATGAGCACAAGGAGGAGTAAGGAAAGTCCTTTTACAATCATCTAAGGCATAATATCTATGCTGGCTAGATTACCTACAGGCACTTATTATTAATTAGAAGCAAAGAAATATAAGGTGTAGGTGGCAGCAGGCGCGCAAGAGCTTAATAAAAAAAATAGAATAGGTGCTTTGGTTCCTTGAAGCTAGCGGATAATTATCTAAAAGCCTATTTAGAAGCAAAAGGTTCTAGCATCAAAAATGCTTAGCAACAGACTTCACTTTACTTAAGCTTTGTTTAACAACTATGTTAGCTGATGAAGCTTATATCAATTATGCGACTATTACTAGGGCTGATAAAAGCCCATAGGCACCCTACTTTTCGCCAAAGGGGCTTTTAAGCAACTCTAAAAAATTTTAAAAGATAAATTTTCTTATACTTAAGGCTTTAAAAAATATTGTGGAATTTTACTGTTCATATTGCCATCATCAATTTTCTCTTGAAAATCATGCAGAGAAAGGGCGGCCAAAATTTTGCCCTTACTGCTCAACGCCTCTTCATAAAAAGTCTCAAGCTAAATCTCTACCTCCTAAAGAGCTGCCTCACGAGGAAGCTGCTCCAATGGTAGCAGAAGCAGCCACTTCTTTTGTTTCTAACCAGCTGCCTGAAGAAAAGCAAGTTCAATTTTCTCTCGGTAATTACAAAATTCTTGAAAGCATTGGTAAAGGAGGGATGGGAGAAGTTTTTTTAGCCTATGATACCTCCTGTGGACGCCGCCTAGCCCTTAAACGCATTCGTGAAGATCTACTTCAACATCCTCAAGTTCATCATCGCTTTTTAAAAGAAGCCCACATTACAAGCCAGCTGACTCATCCTGCTATTATTCCTATTTATTCTATTTATGCAGAAAAAAACCAGGCTTACTACACCATGCCTTTTGTGGAAGGAGAGACCTTAAAACAAGTTCTAAAGAATGCTAGGAAACAAGATAAGTTAGGTTTAAAATCAGGGCAAACTAGTTCGATACCCTCATTGATGCGCATTTTCCTTAGCCTCTGCCAAGCAGTGGCTTATGCTCACTCCAAAGGTATTTTACATAGAGACCTTAAACTTGAAAATGTCATTGTAGGAAAATATGGCGAAACCGTGATCCTTGATTGGGGGTTAGCTCATCTTTTAAGAGCAGAAAGTGCAGAAGAGGAAATTTATCAAGAGCCTTCCAAAGATCTTAAGCAGGGTTCTTTCTATCATATTACGCGTCTTGGAAAAGTTGTTGGAACGATTGCTTATATGGCACCCGAAAGGGCTTTAGGTCAGCCAGCCACTTTTCAGACAGATATCTACTCACTGGGAGTGATCCTATACCAGATGCTAACCTTAAGGCATCCTTTCAAAAGAGGTTCTTTAAAAGACTTTAGAAAAAATATGACTCAAGAAAAGCTATATGATCCCATGGAAGTAGCTCCTTATCGTGATGTACCACGCATCCTCTCTAGAATTGCTTTAAAGTGCCTAGCTGTAGCATTAGACCAACGTTATTCAACGGTTGATGATGTGATTCACGATCTAGAAACCTACCTCGAAGGCCGCTCAGAATGGTTTCAGATAACAGAATTACAAGTAAGCAATAAAAACGACTGGGAATTCCAAGAAAATGTTTTAATTGCTGAATATACTGCCATTACGCGTGGGACGGAAATTTCTGATTGGGTCAGCTTGATGATTTCTAAGGATTCTTTCGCAGAAAATACTAAAATTGAAGCCCAGGTTAAATTAGGAAAAAAATGCCACGGCATTGGCTTTCTTCTTAGTATCCCAGAAATTGCTGAGCGCACGCATCTAAATGATGGCTATTGTTTATGGTTAGGTTCTCAATCTCATCGTTCCACAAAGCTGCTGCGCTCGGCAGTAGAGGTGATGCATCATCCGGATATTTTTTTACAAGGAGAGGAGTGGTACCATATACGCATTGAAAAAATCGATCAAAATATTCACTTTTATTTAAATAACATTCATCAATTTTCATATATTAGTCATTTACCCTTAGCGGGCACTCACCTAGGACTACTATCGCGCGACGCTGATTATGAAATTTCTCCTCTTAGTATTTCAGTAGGAAGCCTTAATATCCGGGTGAATTGCCTGGCTGTTCCTGATGCCTTTCTTGCTCATAAAGATTATACTACAGCTTTAAGTGAATATCGACGTATCGGCTACTCCTTTCCGGGAACGGCTGAAGGTAGAGAAGCTATGTTTAGAGCTGGGATAACCCTTCTTGAGCAAGCTCGCAACAATCATAGCCCAGAAAAGAAACAGCAACTTTATGAAGACTCTTTAGAGGAATTCTGGAAACTGCATTCTACTCCTGGTGCCCCCCTAGAATATCTAGGTAAAGCTCTCGTTTATCAAGCATTAGATGATCCTGATGAAGAAATCAAATGTTTTGAGCTAGCGTATCGTCGCTACCCTCAACATCCTCTTCTTCCTGTGCTTGAAGAGCAAATCCTTTATCGCATGCTTGAAAGTTCCAGGCATAATCGTAAAGCTACCTATCAATTTATATTATTTGTTTTACGCTACCTTCCTTCTATCATCTCACAAAACAATGTTAGAAAGCTATTTCATAGCCTGCAAAGGCATTGGGAGCCCTTACATTTTATGTTAAATGAAATAGAGATGGCCAATTCTGAGAAATTGAAAAATTTTGACTTTGCTATCCATCTTGCCTTTTGGACAGCAAAGCCTTATGCCTTAAGTGAAATCCTCGATGATCTTATTAAGCTTGAGCCTATTCCCTTAACCTTATGCACTAACGCTATTTATGCGCTTATCGAGCTTGGCAGCTATGCCCTTGCCAAAGTTAAATTGAACGAGCTAAATAAAAAAACCCCTTCTTCTCAAGCGCTTTTACATGAAACAGAGCTTCTTACAATCGCTATAAAAGTTTACCAACAGCCTATCGAAAAATGTTTGGATCACCTAATTAAACTATTACCTAAGCGTTCTCTTGAAAGAAACGAGCTTCGAGCTTTAACCCATCTTATCAGGTTTGCCATTAAGAAGCACAACTACCCTTTTATTTTCGAAGCCGTAAAAAAAATGCACTCCTTTACCTTAGCTCCCGAAGCTTCAATTGGGCTTAATTGTGCCCTGATTTTCGCTCATCTGGCTGAAAAAAATTGGGAAAAAGCGGGTGAATTGCTGCAACAATATCCTTTTGAAATTATCAATCAGGAATGGCATCCTCTCCACCTATTCTACGGCATATGGCTATACATGACTAAAGGCAAGGAGAGAGCTTACCTACACTTTTCAGAAGTATTAGAGGTGCCTTTTCCTCGTTCGTGGACTCTATTTAGCCATATGATAGCTTTTAAAATCGATGAAAGTCCTGCCTGGTTAAATAAAGCTTTCACTTGGGAAAAGCGCCAGCTCTATTCACAGGCTTCCTTTTTTTTCCATTGTATTGGCGACGAAGAAAAACATGCTCATTACTCTCGCCTTGAAGCCCAGCAATATGTTTATGCTAAAATCTAAAGCTAGCCTCTTTTTCATCTGTCGCTAAAAAACTTTAGGCTAGTTGGAGGTACATCCTAATTTTTTAATAATACGTTTTGAAAAAAATTAAGTCTAGATACTAGATACCTAACCTTTAAAAATTACCTCTCTATTTAATGAGAGCCATTTTATAAAGTATGGGATTACATAAGAAGTAGCTTGAAAGCGTATAATCATTCTCAAAAGAAGATAGGGATAAATTAAGCTAAACGAGCTTACCACAATGACAATCATCAATTTATAGTTCATGGATTCAATACTTATAAATAATTATAACATCACGCGCGCATAAAAATTCTAGAGAGCTTAATTGTTTAAGCGCTTTTCATTATCTTATCTACCTATCTTTCTACCTTTTTTGTAACATTCTATTTATACGCTTTTAGTCTATTCCTTACGCAATCACGTAATTTATAAAATCCCTTTTGTTAAGCAGAGGGACATCTTTCGGAGGATTGGGTATGCAGACGAAGTTTTTATAAAGCGTATTATTAAAAAATTCATTGTTTTCTAATTTTTTTGCGATAGCCCATTCTTAAGCCTCTAGTGCCCGAGTTGCTAAGCAAACCCTGTGAAAGAGATCTTTAATTTCTCCCATGATTTACAAAAAATAATTTTAAGAGTTTTAGCAATTGTTTTTTAATCACTTACATTGCCTAGTTGCTTAGATTAAAATAAAAACAAGCTGTCTTCCTTAAAAATCTTATAAAATGCATCTATTAAAAAATAGCGGCTTAGCTATAATCATGCTCTTTTATAAAATTGAGAGTTTATGATGAGCCCCTTACCTGTTGAGTCTACCGAACTACCTAAAGCTTATGAGGCCAAGCAGGTTGACACCAAGTGGTTTAGTTTTTGGGAAAGCAAAGGGTATTTTAACGCCAATCCAAATTCTCCCAAAAAGCCTTTTTGTATTGTTATCCCCCCCCCTAACGTGACGGGTCAGCTTCATATGGGGCATGCACTTACTAATACTTTACAAGATGTTCTTATTCGCTGGAAACGCATGTCTGGATTTGAAACTCTGTGGGTTCCAGGAACTGACCATGCAGGTATTTCTACTCAAACAGTAGTGGAACGCCATCTAATTAAAACTACTGGTAAAAAACGCAAAGATTTTTCCCGAGAAGAATTTTTACAACATGTGTGGAAATGGAAAGAAGAAAATGAAAGCCGTATAACCAACCAGTTAAAAAAGATGGGCTGTTCTTGTGATTGGACACGCCAACGCTTTACCCTCGATGAAGGAAATAACCGCGCCGTCAAAACGATGTTTAAAAAACTCTATGAGATGGGGTTAATCTATCGTGGAGATTATCTGGTGAATTGGGATCCTGTGACCCAAACCGCTCTGGCTGATGACGAGGTAGAATATGAAGAAAAGCAATCTTTTCTATGGTTTTTCCAGTATCCTTTAAGCGACGCTTCTGGTTTTGTAAGCTTTGCCACTACCCGCCCTGAAACTATGTTGGGAGATACAGCTCTTGCCGTATCCCCTAAAGATCCACGCTATGCACAATGGATAGGTAAAACTGTTTATCACCCTTTAACTAAACAGCATATTCCCCTCATTGCCGATCATCTTGTAGATCCTGACTTTGGAACGGGAGTGGTCAAAATTACACCTGCCCACGATCCTATCGACTATCAAATAGGTTTGTCACACCATCTTCCTTTTATTAATATCATGACACCCGATGGCAGAATTAACGAAAAAGGCGGAAAGTATGCAGGATTATCGATGGAAGAAGCGCGCCAAGCGGTAATAGAAGAGATGCAACAGCAAGGCCTTTTGAAACAGGTGGTTCCTCATCTTCACCGCGTAGGAGTCTCCTACCGTTCTAAAGCCATCATTCAGCCCTACATGTCTAAGCAATGGTTTATCAAGATGGAGGGCTTTGCTAAAAAATTACGGGCTGCTTTGACCGAAGAGCGCATTCATTTTATTCCTAAAAATTGGGAAAACACCTATCTCCATTGGATAGATAACTTACGTGATTGGTGCATTAGCCGACAGCTATGGTGGGGACACCGCATCCCGGTATGGTACCATCGTAAAAACCCTGAGAAGATTATCTGTTATGAAGGAGAAGGCCTGCCTCCGGAGATTGCAAAAAATCCTGAAGATTGGGTACAGGAAGAAGATGTGTTGGATACCTGGTTTTCATCAGGCCTTTGGCCCTTTGCAGCATTAGGATGGCCAGAACAGAACGCCGTACTTAAAAAGTTTTATCCTAATTCCGTGTTAATTACCGGCCATGATATTTTATTCTTTTGGGTAGCCCGTATGATTTTTATGGGTGAGCAGGCTATGGAGCAAGTTCCTTTTCCTGATATTTATCTACATGGCTTGATTTACGGCAAATCTTATTGGAGAAAGACAGCAGAAGGAGGAATCTCCTATCTTACCGATAAAGAACGCTTAGAATATGATCTAGGCAAGCCGATCCCTCCCGATGTTCAATCAAATTGGGAAAAAATGTCCAAAACTAAAGGCAACGTCATTGATCCTTTAGAAATTATCGATGAGTATGGCACGGATGCGATGCGCATGGCTTTATGTGCTAGTGCTAATCAAGCGCGAGAGATCGATTTAGATCGACGACGTTTTGAAGAATTTCGTAATTTTGCTAATAAAATTTGGAATGGAGCCCGCTTTATTTTTATGAATCTTCAGGGAGAGCATGCTTTAAGCCCCGAAGAGTTTGCTCGAGGACTTAATGAAAATATTCTTGCTCTAGAAGATCGCTGGATTCTTTCTGTACTTAATCGCGTGGTCCATAAAGTTAATACTAAATTAGCTCATTATCAATTTGATCAAGCTGCCTTGGAAGCATACGATTTTTTCTGGAAAGAATTTTGTTCTTATTATCTGGAGATTGCTAAACCCATACTTTTTGGCAAACAAGGAACAAGCGAAGACCGAAAAAACAAACAAAAGCTGTTAGCTATTGTGCTTTGTCAGTCAATGCGTCTTATCCACCCTATGGCACCTTTTATCAGTGAAGAGCTCTTTCAGCAACTCAAGCGTTTGCTAGGGGCTAGCCCAAGGCATACCGACGTGGATCTTTATACGCAAGAAGCTATAGAGGCATTACAGAGCCCAGCCTGTATTGTGGCCCCTTATCCCCAAGTGACTCATAAGCTAGATTGCCATGCTGAAATCGATCATGCTTTTAATGTTATCGAAAATATCGTTTACCTCATTCGTAACTTGCGGGGTGAAATGAAGCTACCTCTTAATGCAGTTACCAATGTGCACATCGTGGGAAAAGAAGATAATAAGCTTCTTAGGTTAATAAAAGAAAATATAAGCATTATTAAAGCACTGATAAAAATTAATGAATTTCAACTCCACCATGTGGAAAAAGAATTTGGACTTTCTTCCTCTACCTTTTATCAAAGTCTTAAGATCATTATTCCTATACCCGAAGAGCTCATGAAGCAGGAAAAAGCTCGCCTATTGAAAGAAAAAGAGCGCTTAAACTCTGTCATTGATAAAATTAATATACAATTAGCTAATCATGATTTTGTAGCCAAAGCTCCTGCCGCCTTGATACAAAAACATACAGAACAGTTGGTACAAGCCAAGAAAAGCTTAGAGGAAGTTACCGCAAAATTAAGCCAATTGGCATAAATGCAAGAAAACTTAAGATTCACGTCTTTCGAAAATAGTTTAAGAAGTTTTATCTACCTGGTAGGTAGATAAAATTTTTGAACTGACTTAAATAAATAAGTAGATCCCCCCTTTTAGTATAAATAAATTTTACTTACTTTAAGTTTTTTTCCCCTAACTTTTTTCCCTTATCAAAAGCCCTGGAAAACATCTATAAATGCTGAAAAATGATAAATAGAGAGATAGCAGGAGAAGAAAAAAGATCTTACTACACATTCTCTAGCATTTATTCGGTTACACATCATACGCTTTTGAGCAGCTCTTTATGTAATCATATACTTAATAAAAAGCTAGTTTTTAGGGATAGAATCGGTCTGGAAAAACGCTAATTTCTTTTTGGGTTATACAGACGTAGTTTCTTTAAAAGGTGTAACTTCGTAAGCGGTCACGGGGTATACCCAGCTTTAGGTGCGATTCTGCGGGCATCTGCAATGTCAAGAATGCTCTCAGGCAACTGTTTTTCTATTTATTGCCCTTTTTGATTTATAGTAAGCCCTTAGGCATTGACGCCTTAAGTAATGATCCCTCCCGTGGCCGCTTACGTAACTTCCTTTAATCGCTTAGAATCCACGATACTTAGTCTTTTTCATTAAGCAAAGCATAATAGCTATACTTCAATTAAAATATCTCAAGCTAGCAACTCTTTAACTTATTCAAAATAAAAATTTAAATAAAACATAGTTTAATTTTAAATCAATGTTTAATTAAATTAAAGCTATTAAATAAACCATATATAATATATAATTTGTAATTAAGAAATTTTCTATTTAGGATAATGATGAGTAACGATTACAATAGCTTACTAAATTTTTGGAAAAAATCAGCGACGCAACCTGAAGAAAATCACAATCTAAGTTCAAGCCAAAAGCATAATTTAGAACAGGCAAAGATAAGTGAACAAGCCAAGGAAAGTTTGGCAAATAGCACCTTGCCTTTAAGCACTCTTGAAGAAAGACAGAGAGCGAATAGCACACGAGCTACTCAGCTTTCCATTAAAACTCACAATCCTGAAGACAAGCTTTTTTCATCAGAAATTTTACCTACACATGATAAAGGCACGCATTTTGAAAGACCTAGACAAGTTGAAAAATTAAAAAAGTTATTTGAGAAAGTGCAAGAAGGGCAGCCTATTCATACTACTATTTCTACTCCTGAAAGCATTACTGTTTTCCCTCCTTTTTCTGAAAAATCTCTTCCATTAACTCCTGTAAAGATAGAGGAAAGAAAAAAAGTAAAAGGTAAAGAAAAAGAAGAAAAGGAAAGTATTAATGACGCAGAAACATTCCTCGCTTCCTCGAAAGAAAAAAATTACCTTCTCTATGTTTCTGCCAACAATCTTTTAACAATAGAAAATTTCGAAGAATTAGGCAAGCTCTCTAAAGATGAAGTGATTAAAGAAATGATCAATCAAGCAAAGCATTTAGCTAGCCTTCCCACATCTATAGATGAGTCTTATATTATCACTACCTCTCAGCTGCTTTATCATCAAGCTGCCAGAAGTAACCTGCTTGCTGGTAATGTTGAAAGGGGCTTTGAACTATTAGCCGAAGCTGCCCAGCAAGCGATTCCTTTCTCGCCAGAGAATTTATCCGAAATTGAAAAGATAATAAAAATGTCCGTGGATACATTAAATGGCATCGTATTAAACGATGTAGGCACCTGGGCGATCAAGGATCAAGCCATTCGCTCCTTTATTAAAACTTATGATAACGAAAAAAAATTTTGCTGGGAAATTAAACTGAACGGTCAAGCCTGCGAACACCTACAACAATGGTTGGAAGTTATCATTCAACAAGAAAACCTATGGAAAAAAAGTTTAACTTCTTTAATCGATCTTTCTCCACAACTTGAGGAAAGAGGATACCGCTATGAAAAACAAATCAATGGAAAGTTTGTGCCCACTGAAGCATATGAGCTGCCGGAAGCTCCAACCATTATCATTGATTTTAAAAACTTAGGGCAAATTATCATCCCTCATTCTCATAAGATCAAAACCTTAGCAGATCAAATAGAAGTCATTGTAGAGGTCAATATTGATCTAAAAGGTGATACTCTGCCTCAAGAAGTAGTTAATAAAGTCCACATGCTTTTAAGTATAGTAGGCTGTCCTCCCGCTTTAGTTCCTAGTCGCAACATAGATAAGGAAAGGCTAGTTTTTAATCAGCTTTTTAATGCATTTTTCCCAGATGATGCTAAGATATTAAATAAGCAGCCAGGATACTTTAATTTATCTTTAGACGCCTTAAAAACCGTGATTATCAAGCAAAAGCCTGAGATGAACCCCTATATAAAGGAATACATAGATAATAAAAAATACTGTTGGGTGGAAACCCTCCCTGGTAAAAAAGTACTTTCTTTTAATATGTCTGATAAAATGCGCCAAGAAGGGGCTCTAGGCCTTATGCTAGGATTAACAGGTCCGCACCCTGAAAGAACCTTATCTCTTATCCTTAAAGTAGGTTTGCTTTCTAGCCAATTAAGATATAGCGCTGGAAATTTCATTCAAGGATCAAGTGTGCCGCAAGACTACCAATCAGGAGGAGCAGAATCTGTCTTTACTCGACTAGTGACCAAAAAAATGTTGAATTATAAGGTAGAAGAGTTTGCTAAAGCTGGACATATTCAACTGTTAATAGATTTAAAAGCTGTAAATCCTGCCAATTCTTACGGTCATCGGCATGATGCCTTCGGCTCACGCACTGCTAGACGAGTCAGCTTAAAAGATTTAACTTTTAATATGGAGTCCTCTAGTCTCGATGATCATCCTGGAAGAAGTAATGAAGTGATGATTAGAGATTACATAGCTCCCCATTTCATAAAAAAAATTGTTGTGCAAACTGAAGAAGCTAAAGAAAACATTATTAGCAGACTTATTCACGATAATATTGTTGAAAAAAAAGAAAATGAATGGCACATTAAAGGATTAATCGAGCAACCTAACAGAAATATAAATGACTTTATTATCATAAATGATAGCTTTAATATGGAGATGTGGAAATGAGTGTACCAACTTACTCAGCTGTTTATTATGTTTTGGAAAGCGAACAAGGTGGCATTAACCCCTTGGCAATACGCCCACAAATAAAGAATCAAGGAAAAGTAATTGAGTGGGAAGACACAGGCCATGGATTTTGGAGCAAACTTAAGACAAGCCCTAGTACTAAAGACGAAATGATTTCTTATTGTCCTACAGAAATCATCGTTCCTATTTCAGATACCCATCAGCTTAAGCTAGTCTACCTTACTAAAGAAATTTTTGATAAACATATTTCTAAAAATGCAGCTATGCAACCCAAATTTGGGACCACGCAAGAGCTGCAAAATTATTACTTAAATACCAATTTTTATGGCTATTAAATTTTCAAATAACTAGCATATTTATTAAGCCAGCAGATAGAAATTATCGCTACCTTTACAGGACTGCTCGGGCCCTTATTTGAATTGACTAATCTTAATGATTAGACAGCTTAATTTTCGCTACCTTGGCGGATAATGGCTGAGACTATAAGTAAGGAATCGAGCTTATTAATAACCAATCTCTCTTGCTTAGTCCGGTTCATCTTCTCCTACTTGAATAATTTCATGCCACAAATGATGCCGCCATTCTTCTACAATCCTACCATTAGCTATTAAGTCAACTTTATAAGTTAAAATTCCTTTAGTTTTAAAGTAGCGCTCATTAGCCAATACATAGAGATATGAGCCATGTGATTTTTTTAAAGGAAGAGTTAATTTCACCTGCTCTTTATTACGCAGTTGGATATGGATATCCAAATGCAAATTCTCACTCTTTAAATAGGTATAAGGAAAAGACCAAGAGATGAGTAGTTGCTGTTCTGCGGGCGGATTGGCAAGCATAGGATCGGGCGTTCCTACATGATAGCTTGCTAAAGACTCTTTTGTAAAATAGGAAGATTGGACGGATAGATAAGCGTTCTTGGAGCATCCACCCAAAATATACAAAAATAATACGAAACAAATGATTCTCACATTACCTGCTTTTTTGGAAACTACAGCCTGCAGAATACAAGGTCTGAGTAGAGTTGTTCTCAATAGGAAGCGCATCGCGCATTTTATTATAAGCCTCACGAATAAGTGCAGCGGTCGCCTCCCAGCTTATACAGGGATCTGTAAGAGAAACAGCATAACGTAGAAGCTGGGGGTTCTCCAGCATGGGCTGATTACCTGCATGTAGATGGCTTTCTAACATTAGACCACGGATGGAAGCATTGCCCTCGGTAATTTGATCAATGACTGAATGAAACACCTGGCGCTGTTGCTCATGCAGACGCTTAGAATTACCATGTGAGCAATCGATAAGAAAACTCAAAGGTAAATTAAATTTTGCCAAAGATTTTATAACTTGCGCAAGAGAGGCATGGTCAAAATTGGTACCCGAATCACTTCCTCTTAAAACTATATGCCCTTTAGAGTTACCTTGCGTATGCACAACAGAGATTTGGCCATCCTGATTTATTCCCATATAAGAGTGGGGTTGGGCAGCAGAAATAACGCCATGAATAGCAATTTCCACATTTCCTTCTACACTATTTTTAAAAGCTACTGGCATAGGCAAGCCAGAAGCCATTTGGCGATGTATCTGAGAAGCTGAAGTGCGCGCTCCAATGCATCCCCATGCAATTAGATCATCAAGATAAGCACAAGAATGAGGCTCAAGAAATTCTGCAGCCGTGGGAATTTTTAAACGGGTAAGATCTATTAAAAGTTGCCTTGTTAATTTAAGGCCCTGTTCGATATTATAGCTATTGTTAAGTTCAGGATCATGCAAAAAACCTTTCCAGCCTACGACGGTACGAGGTTTTTCAAAATAGGTGCGCATGACAAGTAAAAATTGATCGGCAACTTCATGCATTAAAGGTTTTAATTTAAGAGCATATTCTCGTATAGATTTTATATCATGAATAGAACAAGGTCCCACAATGATCAGATGCCTTTGATCTTTTCCTTCCAAAATATTAGAGATTTCTTTTCGTGCCTTTTCTATAAATAGGATAGCCTCAGCATCTAAAGGATATAAGGTTTTTAACTCCCTCGGTGACGGAAGTGGTTTATAATGAAGCATAAGCTAGTATTAAATTAAATATGAATTGAAAAGCTGAAGGTTAGCAAAAAGCAAGATTAAATACCAACTAGGATACGAAGCCTGATGGCAGACTTTTTCTTTTTACAAGCTATATAATGGTTTTTAAAAACATTTACTAATAAAAAAGGAATTATAAATTTTTATAATGAGCTAAACCCATCTCTTCTTAAAAATGCAAAAAATAAAATTACTCTTCGAAACGCTACGAAAAAAATATTCTTCTATTAAAGCCCTCAAGCCTTATCCCGAAATTCATTGGCTATCCATCGATAATAGCGGGTTGGAAAGCTTCCGCGCTAGCCATGCTGCAGGAAGGATAAACATAAAAGCTCAAGGTTATCTAGGAGCAATTTATGCTCTGCAGCAAATCCATACCGGAATACGCAGCGGCCATCTTGCCGATTTCTTAGGGCATATTAAACCTCGATTTAAAATCCGCCCTTTATGGATAGAAGATAGTATTAAAGCCCTTTTGGGCCAGCCTCATAAAATAGAAGAATTTGTTACAACCGTGCTGGAATTAGGATATAATACAATTGTTGTCGATCAATATAACGATGAAATAAATCTTACGAGCCTTTGCGCAGCTTTGCAAAGTTATGGACTAAAAGTTGTTTTAAAACTTTCGCATTTTCAAGCTCAGCAACAAGCTATTTGCTCACCTTTAACCCCCGCTTATAGCGATAAAGTTAAAAGCTACATTAACCAAATTTCCTCTCAAAATGCCCATTATGATTTTCTTTTTTGGGAAAGCCAATGGCAACATCCTGAATTTTTAGAAGCCCCAGGGATGGATTTTTATACTCTACCCGAACTGGTCTTAGAAGAAGCACGCCTAGTGGAAAATATTTTAGAAAAGTCTAAAACTTTAATTTTTTATGTGCCTGCAGATCAAGAAGAATCTGCTCAGCAAAGCGCTAGCTGGATGTCTCGCCTAGCTAACGATTTGCGACAAAACACCGTGTTAGCTTACTCTGTTACGGCTGAAGATTGCTTACTTAATAATCAATCCCCGCATCCCTTTTGGAATCAACTCCGTCATCAAATTGAGAAATCTTTCTCCCCTTTAATGCCTGTCCTCAATGTAGGGCAAGTGCCTCAAAGTGAGGGCTTATGGCCTCTTTTAGTGCACGATTTAATTGATGAATACATGTTACGTTGCCAAAATGAGCATTTTTTAGGAGTCTTATGCGTAGCTAATCAACTTCCTGCTAAAAAAGGAATTCACCACTGTAACCTATGGACAGCTTCTCAAATGATGTGGAAGGCCCAGATACCTGCCTTTATGTGGGTAGAAACATGGTTTTCCGCTCATCGTCCTGATTGGAATTACAATTTTTATGCTCCTTTTTTTTACCAAATAGGCCTATTATCAAAACAGCTAAACCAACTGCGTTCTTTAGCTAAACAGCAAAGTGCCGGCCATCCATCTAGCCATGAATGCCGCTTATTTGTAGATTCACTTCTTGTCCAGATCGATACCCTTATCAGTAGAATTGATAAAGAAGAAAGAAAATGCTTACAAAAAAGCGAAAATATCGCCCTTGGAGAATACTTTAAATTTTTCGCCGAAGATGCTCGCTTCATTATTTTGCAGATTCTTCCTGACCTTAACCTATCGCTTCCTCATTTACTTAATGAGAAAGATAGGCAAAGCTCTTTAGAGCAGCGTTCAAAACGCCGCTTGATGCATGAGCAAAAGCAAGGAAAGGAATTTCTTTTTTAACTTCTTTGCCCGCTCTTCTGAAGGGGCTTTAAAAGCTAAAGAAATTAACTCATACAAAAGTATTTAATATAATTTTTAGTTTAATCGCCTAGCTGCTGTTAACCGCTTTAGACTTTAATAAAAAGCTTTTTTAAGATATCCTTTTTCTTCCTCAAACAAAGGACTTCCTGATGGAAAATGTGGATATTTTTCTGAGTAACTTTAAAAACGCTATCTGGAGTGCACCTCTTCTTATTTTTCTTATCGGCACCGGGGCTTACTTGACTATTATTTTGAAAGGTGTGCAGTTTCGTTATCTCGGTTATGCAATCAAACAAGTATTTGCCCGCACACGCCAAAATTCTAAAGGAGATATTAGCCCTTTTGAAGCTTTAATGACCTCTTTAGCTGGCGCTATTGGAACAGGAGCAATTGTGGGAGTAGCTACAGGTTTAGCTGTCGGCGGCTTAGGCTCAATCTTTTGGATGTGGGTCACAGCGTTTGTAGGAATGGCTACTAAATATGCAGAATCTATATTAGCCGTGAAATATCGGATAATAGATGATCGTGGTGAGATGATGGGTGGCCCCATGCAGTATATAGAGAAAGGTTTGGGTTGGAAATGGATGGCTCTACTGTTTGCTCTTTTAGGAGCTTTAGCAGCTATCACTACTGGCAATCTAGTGCAAGTCAATGCTATTACCGAAGCTATTCAGCATCTTAAAGCGGTGGATCCTTTTTGGACAGGAATTGTGCTAGCGGGCATTACAGGATTAGTCATTATTGGAGGGGTTAAAAGTATTGGACATGTGGCCGGAGTATTAGTCCCTATTATGGCTCTATTTTATATTATCGGCGGGCTTATCGTCATTACTTTTCATTTTGATAAAATACCTCATGCCTTTGGCCTTATCATTAAAACTGCTTTTACAGGACAAGGAGCCACTGGTGGATTTGTAGGAGCTACTCTTATGATGGCTATACAATCAGGAGTCTCGCGTAGCGTGTTCTCCAATGAAGCAGGTTTAGGGATTTCTTCTATAGCAGCGGCGGCGGCCAAAACGGATAGCCCCGGGCGTCAAGGCATGATTACGATGACGGGTGCTTTAATTTCTACAGTCATTGTTTGCACAGTAACGGGCCTTGTATTAGCAGTTACCCAAGTGCAAGGAGCTATAAACGATTCTGGAGAGGTTTTAAATGGGGCTGCGATGGCCTTTGCAGCTTTTGAATCCACCCTCCCTGGCGGCAGTTATATCGTTTCTATTGGCCTTATTTTATTTGCTTTTTCTACCGTGCTGGCTTGGGCCTACTATGGAGAAAAATGCTTTGAATACATTTTTGGCATTAATTCTGTAAATGTTTATCGCATTTTGTTCACTTTGATTATTATTCCCAGTGCTGTAACCAAGATGGAGGTCGCTTGGTATTTAGCAGATATTACGAATGGATTAATGGTCATCCCTAATCTAATTTCCTTGATAGGTCTATCGGCAGTGGTTGTGGCAGAAAATGAACATTTCTTAGCTTTAGTTCAAAAAGAAAGATTAGCTTTACAAAAAACCTTTGAATCAAAGCAATAACTAGGACCCCTTAGCGATGGCAACCCCAGATTTAGAATTAAGCTTTTTACTCCTGCACACTTTAGATAATATTTACAGCTGGATATGGGGCGCTCCCCTCTTAATCTTATTAATAGGAGTGGGGCTCTACCTTACCATAGCCTTAAAAGGCTTACAATTTCGTTACCTCCCCTATGGCTTAAAAATAGCTTTTGGCCGACAAAAAGATGTATCAGGTCAAGGTGACATTAGCCATTTTGAGTCTTTAATGACGGCGCTAGCAGCTACCATAGGAATAGGAAATATTGCGGGTGTAGCCACAGCTATTGCCATAGGCGGCTTAGGGGCACTTTTCTGGATGTGGGTCACCGCATTGATAGGTATGGCCATTAAATATGCGGAAGCCATTTTAGCTGTTAAATATCGCAAGATGGATGGGCGAGGCGAGATGTGTGGGGGGCCCATGTATTTCATTGAATATGGATTAGGATGGAAGTGGCTTTCGGTATTATTTGCAATCTTTGGAGCCATTGGAACCTTTGGAGGCGGTAATATGCTTCAAGCCAACTCTGTGGCAGATGTAATGAAAAATGTCTTTCACATCGAGCCATGGGTGACTGGCTTCATTGTAGCACTTTTAACAGGGGCTACCCTCTTGGGAGGAATCAAATCGATAGGTAAGGTTGCCGGTTTATTAGTTCCTTTTATGGCCATCATTTATATTGGCGGAGCAGGCGTGATACTGTGTAAATATTATGATCGCTTGCCTACTGCTTTATCACACATTTTTCAGTATGCCTTTTCGGGACAAGCCGCCTTTGGGGGATTTGCAGGTTCGACTATGTTAATGGCTATTCAGGTGGGTGTCAGCCGTGGCCTCATGACTAGCGAAGCAGGATTAGGAACAGCATCGATTGCTGCCGCAGCCGCCAAAACAGATTTACCAGGACGGCAAGCTTTAGTCTCCATGACAGGATGCTTTTTAGCCACCATTGTAATGTGCAGCGCTACGGCGTTGGTGTTAGGTGTCACCGAAGTCTTTGGTAGCTTAGATGCAGAGGGTAAGCTCCTCAACGGAGCTTCGATGACCGTTGCAGCTTTTAACCAAACATTTTCAGGGGGAGCCTATGTAGTGACTCTAGGCCTTGTGCTGTTTGCTTTTACCACTCTCCTAGGATGGGCTTATTATGGAGAAAAATGTGTGGAATATTTACTAGGCTCTAAATCCGTTCCTTTTTATAGGGCTATTTTTACCTTAGTAGTCATTCCTGGCGCCATCTTAGAGCTCGATGTCGTTTGGAAAATCTCTGATATATGCAATGGCTTAATGGCCTTTCCAAACTTAATTGGTCTCTGTGCCCTGTCAAAAGTAGTGATCGCTGAAAGCCGCTCATTTCTTAAAGTGCTTTCCCATGAACAAGAAGATAGGGCTTAAAACTTTTTTCTTAAGGTAAACTGCCTCTTTAGCAATGCAGCTATAATTCAAGTAGGATAATCGGGTTAGAAAGAAGAATAAGATTAAATTAAGAAAGCGCTTCTTAAAATCGTTCACTAATCATTTTATTTTGCTCTTTGATATATCAGTCATAAGTTTTTAAGCAGCTCTTTATTTAATCATCTGCTTTAAAAAAACTATAGCCTTAATTTAAAAGGGTTAGCTGGGAAAGATTTAAATGTCTTATTGAAATTATAGACTTAAATTTCACTAAAACTTCTTATCAAATCAAATTGAAAATTTCCGACTTAAAAGTTATTCATCGTGTCCTACTTCGCTTTTTAGCTGCATCATAGAATCTAAAACGTTGGTTGCCAGCTACCTATTAACCCACTTTTTATAACAATCTTCTTTGAGGAACTATAAATCATTCTATTATCAAATAAACACGCTGCTTAGTTTTTTTTCAGAGGGAAAACTAATAAAAAACTAACATTAGTAAAAGTAATGCTTGTATTATTTACGATAAAACAATAAGATTCCTGATTTATATAATAAATTATACTAAGAGAAAATTAGGCGAGCTTTAATCTTATAACGCTTATTAGGGGATCAACGAAGATATGCCAAAAAAAATGCGCAGAGCAAGCGATTTATCCCATGAAGCAAAATGGGGTAAGCTAACCCCTGAAGAAATTGCCTATGTGGAACACAAACTTCAAGATAAGAAGGCTGATGAAGATGAGGATTTAGATACATGGATATTTATTGTAGGCAGATTAGGATTAATTCGTCACCGCCCTTTATTGGAAAAATTTCTTTATCATCAAACGGAACCATGGGTATGCATGCAAGCTTTAAAAGCCCTTTGCACTTACTGGGAGTACACTAAAGATTATTTGAAAGAACTTAAAATGTTTATTAGAGGTGTAGAGTGGGATCCTCATGATGACATACGCTTATGGGCGTTAAGCATTGCCGGAGATTTTCTTAAAGAAAATTATGATCCAGAGCTTTTACAGCTTGTGTTAGATGTTTTTGAAAACCTTGGAAAACTGGATAGTTTTCATGAACATAGTACTTATGCTCGCGAATTTATACGAAGCTGCGCCTTTAATGCTTTAGCTATTGCTTCGGGAGAAAAGTATCAGAACCTTCCTGATACTGATGATATAGAAAATTGCCTCCTCAACAGTCAAATGGAGCTTCTAGACTTAAGTGTGCTAGAAAAAGCTCGCCAAAGGCTCAAGCAAAAATTTTAACTACCTTTCTAATAAAGGAAGAATAAAAAATGGTTAACTCGCCTTCACAATTTACTTTACATCTTCCTTTAAATCTCTCTACCCGGGAAGGATTTACAAATAAACGTATTCAACCTATCAACTACGATAAGGTGCATTTTCTAAAACAAAAATTAATTCCTCTTATGCTTCCCTTTTACGATATTGAGGGCAGCATCATTCAGCTTTGGAAAATGGATGATAAACTGGTAGGGGCTGTGTTAGATAGAGAAGGCCACTTGGTGATTGTACCTGAAAAAAACATCATTAATTCTTTAAATCCTCAAGAGCCACCGGCTAAGCTTATTACTCGTTTAACAAGCTGTAGCTTGCGTAAGTGGGATGTGGTGTATGATATTAACATATTATGCCTCTCTATCTGGCCCCATCTTGAAGCTGCAGGTAGGCATAATTACATTCTAGAAGGAAAAGTAGCTCAAAGCCAGTATGATAAAAAGCCTTGCCAGGAAGTGATTAAAGATTTGAATGAACGCTTAATGCGTCTGACTGAAAAGGGAGCCTTGAATCGTTATCACTATACAGCTTATCGAAAAGAAGCACAAGGCATAGTACTATTAAACAGAGAAGGAAAACCTCTCCTAAACCCGAAAAACGGTAAGCCTTATGACCATATAAAAGATGTAAGTGATCAGCAGAACGGGGCAAAAAAAATTATAAGAGACATTAAATTACGATTGCGTTTTGATGACCTTACAGCCGATGAGAGAAAAGAGCTCGAGAGTATCTTAGCTAAAACAAGTAAAATTTTAGATGATTCTCGCAAATTTACCACTAAAGCAGCTACTCCAGCCCGTAAACAATTCTATCAAACCTTGCAACAAACGCGACTGACAAATTCTTATAACTCTACCCATCCCCATTCTCCTATCCCTGTTAAAGGTGGAGCAGAAGGAGAGATTGGCGGAGTAGCCTGCAGCATGGAATATATTAAAGGCTTATTCGATTCACCGGACGCTTTATTTGAAAACACTCACTTTTTCTGCACCCCCCAACTCCCTGAAGGAGAATTTCCTTTTTCAAATGAAGAGCTTCAGCAAATTTTGCGAGAGCTAGCTGTAGGGATTTATGTAGATAATGCTATACCTTTTTTCAGCTTGCATTTCAAACAGGGAACAGCTGATCTATTTCCCGTCATTCATCCAGCTTATGAAAATACTCTCGTAGGTCGTGTAATCAGCATGCTAGATTATATGATGAAGGGTTACCTAAATGGGGGCATTTATTCCGAAGAGTTCGTAGATGAATGGTATAAAAATCCAGACTGGGATAAAAAGTCGGCCTCTGCTTTAGAAAAGCTAATAAGCTTTGAAGAATACTGCAAAGCTTATTTAAATGATGGAGATAAAAATTATTTTGCAGTTAATGGCTTAACTCATTTAATTAAAAGTAAAAGATTATGGGATAAAATCCATGATGCTCTTTTTGTAGATGAGCCCTACGAAAAAATTTTTGAAAGCCAGGAGGGATTCAAAAATTCATTTAGAATTATTGCCAAACAAAATAGTTATCGTAAAGAAAAAAACTTATTCTTAATTGATACAGATTTTGAGGTTCACTATACCATAGAGCCTTCTCCAGCCTATAATGAAGCGCTCGCAAAGCATGTGAGAAAATATGGATGTATGCCTGCAGCCTATACCGATTTGGAAAATGCTTATGAACTCATGTCAGAGAGAATTCACAATCATATGGTCAAGATGCCTCTTTGTCGCCATTATTTTTCTATGCTTGGGATCATCAACTTTTTTTCTAGTTATTTTTCCACATTAAAAAAATATGGCAAAGTTCCTATCTTACCATCATGTGAGCAATCTCTTGTGCACGGATGCCCTCCCTTATTTCCTTATCTTCCTATCTCTGTACACCATACAGAGAAGCTTGAAGTTAATAAGCGTGAAGTCATGCGTCAATTTTTGAAAAACCACGAAGAAAAACTAAAAAATTACTTTAAAAACCTTAGCGAGCTAATGCTACTTCATAGAGAAGAAGAAAATTTAGAAAAAAAGTTTTTTTTAGATCAAAAAGTAGACCTCCTTGATCTCTTACAAGACATCGTCAAACAAAATGTTTTCCAACGTGCGAATTCATCGCTTCAAACTTTTTTAAATCAAAATGATCTATTCCAACCTACTTATAAACGAGTAGCTTCTCTTTATTTTGAGCAAACTTTGTCAGACTACGTTGAAATTTTAAAAAATTTAAAAAACAATTATTATTCGTGGAATCTTAGCGACTCACAAATTAGAAGCCGTTTATACCTCAAGCTTTTTGAGGCGATTTTTGATCTAAATAAAATTAGCAATAACTCTGTTACTCTTAATAAAGTTCAATATGATCAAATTCATATTTCACCCCAGGTTAGCAAAGAGATCAAAGAAAAGTCCAAAAGAGTGGTAGGAGGTTGCGGAATGGAGCTAGTCACCGAGCAGATACAAGGTTCTCCCCTGGCCAATACCATTGTCCACGATAACTGGAGCAAATTACATGAATTAATTCCCGAGACATGGACTAAAATAAAAAGCGAAAATTTCCAAGGAGTTGCCTTTAGTTTAATGCATGAAGATGCTCCCCTAGAACGGATTGAAGATTACAGTTGGATGGAATCCTATCTTCTAGTTCCTAAAGGAAGCGACTGGAAAGCGGTAGAGCAAAGGCAAAAGCTTGAAAAAGCTATCCAGGCGGACCAAAAAGATGAATTTATGAAATTAATGGCAACAAAGCCGCCTTTGCATAAAATGGTCGATAGATATAAAAGAACACTTCTCCATATTGCTGCTTTAGCTAGAAATCCTTTTTATTTGGACACTTTATTGAGTCAAACTCTAGCCTGTGAGTTAAAAGATGTGCACGGCTATTTACCTATCCACTATGCTGCTATGGCAGGAAATGTAAAACACTTAGAGTTATTATTAAAAAAGAATGCAAATTTGCTCTCTGCAGCAAGCAATAATGGATCGACTGCTTTAATTATCGCTATTCAACATCGACAGCTAGAGTTCATACATCATTTATTAAAACGGAAATCTGTCTTAGCTACTCTCACTGGCGGATATACAGAATTGCATTGCGCCTTACATGAGGGAGACCTTCCAATTATTCACAGGCTATTGGAAAGTAAATCTATCGTCAATTCTTGCATAAACATTTGCTCTGCTGAAGGAGGAACTCCCCTGATGATGGCTTGCGAGCATAATTTAGTGGAAGTAGTAAGCATTTTACTTGAAAAAGGAGCTGATCCATCTATCAAGCGCCAAGATGGCGTTACAGCTATAGAAATTGCTATAAGAAATAATTGCCTTCCTATCCTTAAATTACTTTTTCAAGCCACCCAACCCTCTTCTCTTGCCATTGAAGCAGCCGCGCAAGAAGGATCCTCTGAAGTTATAGAGTTTGTAGCACTTAATACTCCTAAATTTAGCCAATATAAAAGCTGCTGTGGCG
Organism: Neochlamydia sp. AcF84; assembly: GCF_011087585.1. Taxonomy (NCBI): domain Bacteria; kingdom Pseudomonadati; phylum Chlamydiota; class Chlamydiia; order Parachlamydiales; family Parachlamydiaceae; genus Neochlamydia; species Neochlamydia sp. AcF84. The sequence continues at coordinate 32,716 of NZ_VJOT01000046.1, read as the reverse complement.
ATACTCCCTTACATATTGCACTTCGTTATGGCAATCTTTCTGCAGCACAGCTCTTAATCAATTTTACAGAAGATTTAAATAGCGTTAATATAGAAAATGAAACACCTTTTAGCATAGCTGCTTCCCTAGGAGCTTGGTCTATTGTCAAACAACTTTTCAAAAAACATGCCTCCATCTACCCACGGCCCTTATTAACAAGTACCTATAACGCCTGCATCAAAAAAATATTTAATTCTATAGATATATCTTCTGAGGAGCTGGATAAGTATACATTAGTAGCCGCGCAGGCAGGAAGCTATGAGATTATTTCACTCATTCTTAAACCTATGGGAGCAAATTTAGAAGCCATCGAGGGACCTAACGGATGGAAGCTGTTACATTATCTTGCAAAGGCTGATGGTATCTTTCTTTTTAGAAGTTTGATTTATAAGGTAAAAGATAGAATGCAACCGTTAGAAAAAGAATATGGTAAAACACTTGCTTATATTGCTGCAGAAAATGGAAGTTTACGTGTATTGCATTTCCTTATTCAAATAGTAAAGAAAAACAATATTTCTTTAGAGAATCATTATGGAAAAAAACACCTTTTCTATGCAGCTATGAAATCAGGGCAGCAGGCTTGCATTGAACTGCTGTTGGAGAGCTTTACAACCATCGATTTAGTCAACATTCCTCTTGATGATCGTAATTGCTGCGCTTCTCATTTAGCTGCCCAAACAGGTTCACAGGCATTAGTACAGCTATTGGTAGAAAAAGGTGCCAACCTTTCAAAAATAGACGATAAGAACCATTCTCCCTTATTTTATGCTATTCGATCCAATAGCTTAGAATTGGTCACATTCCTACTCAAGCACAAAATCCTTATAAGTGGAGAGGATTTATGTGAAGCTGCACGAAAAGATGATGAAAGGATTTTTGATTTATTAATGCTTACCAAGCCTTCACAAGCTGTTTTAGACGATGCTTTATATGAGGCCATTCTTCACCATTCTAATAAGGCTTTTTTTCTCTTACGCAAGAATTTTGCCTCCTTCAACTATGCTAACCCCTATGGATGGACTCCTACAATGCTAGCTGCATTCCGAGGAAATAAGGAAATTCTTGAAGCCATCTTACATACAGGCTTTGTAGATAAAAGAACTACTCATTCTGATTATAATGCTTTGCATCTAGCGTGTTCACAGGGAAATCCCCACAGTGTTCAACTTCTTCTAAATGCGGGATTCCTGAATGAAGGCCACAAATCTGGTAAATCTAATCTAGAGCTTGCTTGCAAGCATCCAGGTGTAGTTGCTATTTTAAACAATAAGACAGCCGAAAGAGATTTAAGGGTTAGTAAGTTTTATCAAACGTTGAATAATGATGATGTCAATGGTTTACTAGAAATTTTCCCTCAGTTTGATTCTAAGGAGATAATCTTCTCGCCTGATAACTTTTCTAATTATTGGGGAACTTATCTACATTTTATTCTTCAATTTTCTAAAAAGAATAATGTTCGCTTGCTTATAAGCGAATTATTAAAATATCCCGTTCTTATACATAAAGTAAGTGATAGTAATGGAGATACAGTCGCCCACCTGCTTGCCAAAAACAATCTATCTCTTTTGAGCATTCCTGCTAATGAATTAACTATAAAAAACCATAAAGGAAGCACCCCTCTCCATTTAGCAGCGCAATACTGCAATCTTGTAGAGTTAAAAACACTCATTCAACAGCTTAAAAAGAAAGATTTAAATAGAGAAGATAATGAGGGGCGTACCCCCCTCTTTTATGCTATACGGAACAATACTCCAACTACTAAAGAAAACATTCGCATACTTGCTGAACTCGGAGCCAATCTTGAACATTATGACTTTGAGCGGATAACACCTCTAATTTTTGCATGCAAGCATAATAAATCCCTTGCCGTTAATGCTCTCTTAAAATATGGAGCTCGTCCCAATCAAATAGGAACGTTAGAAAAGGTAACGCCTTTATATATCTCTTTGACTTTAGAAAGAGAGGAAATTGCTCGCCATCTGCTTCTCAAGGGGGCTAATCCTCATATTATAGATGAAAAGGAAATTAACATTATTACTTTTCCAGGAGCAAAGCGAGTGCTCAAGCTATTGATAGCACGTCAAGAGACATGTAATAACACCTCTCGCTCAAGCCTAGAACCTGCCCATCTTGCAGCTTATCATGGCCAAACAGATATTTTATCCAACTTAAAACAATTAGGGGTTTCTTTAGATACTCGTGTAGAATTAGAAGCATCAGAAAATTTAAATGATTTACCTAATAATGACAGCCTTTTTCAAGGAGCCACTCCCCTTCATTTGGCCATCTTTAATGGCCAAGCAGAAACTGCCAGATGGCTACTAAAACAGCAAGTTCAAGTCCAATCAAAAACTGAGCACGACTTAGATGTTTTATCATTTGCTGCTATGAACAAAGCTGCCAAGCCGCTCTTAGAGATATTCTATAAATATCGTATTTCAAAAAATGTTGAAAGCCTCAATCAAGCTGCTCGAATAGCAATTTCTCAGGATAATATTGAGGCCGTCATTTATCTCTATCAGCATGGTATCACCCCTAATACTTTATTAAAGCCCTATCATACAGGCTTGCATATTGCTTGTATGCAAGGAGCCTTGCAAAGCACAGCATGGCTCTTACAGAATGGTGCGGATCCATGGGCAAATGGCCCTTTAAACAAAAATGCTTTTGAATTAGCGGCAGAAAATGGCTCTTATACACACTTTCGACTTTTGATTGAATTTGCACGGCCGGATTTAGATGAAGCTAATCACGAAGGTAAAACATTGATGCATTTAGCTGTCGCAGCTAGAAACTTCAACCATATTGTAATTTTAATTTTAAATCATGCCAGCTTAGACATCCAAGATGATACCGGATTAACTCCCTTACATAGTGCAGCTCAAAAAGGTCAAGTAGAAATTGTTCGCTTACTATTAACTTGCGGCGCGAATCAAGAGATTTGTAATTTTGAAGGCAAACGTCCTATTGATTTGGTTGCCGAAGATAACGATACCTTACGTCGTGTCTTCAAAAAATATCAAAAGTTGGATAAAAAAAAGAAGAAAAATGAAACGCTTTTACATCGAGCCGTAAGAAGTAATTACCCGCTAGCTATTCCTCTCTTATCTCGTACGCAATATATCAACGAACAAGACAGTGAAGGCAGTTCTGCTTTACATTTAGCTGTAAGAAAAGGACAAACAGAATCTGTGCGCCGCCTTTTGCACTCTCAATCACCTGTTAATATTGATGTGGATATTTGTGATAAACACTACCGTACGCCTTTATGGTATGCCTGTGTGCAAAAACAACATTTTGATATCGCCAGATTACTCATTAAGGCAGGAGCTCATGCATTATATCCAGATATTTCGGCATTAAATATTATTCAACAGGTAGAGAAAATAAACTTTGAGGGAAAGGAAAAACTTTTAAATCTATTAAATAATGAGGCCAAAAAATTCCTTCATAAAATAGGACCTCTAATATAATCAAAAAAACCCTACGGCTATTAAAAGAGGGAACTTAAGGACAATTGCCAGGCCAAATTTTAGGCTAATATTTAACACGCTGGCCACTTGGGATGAAACAAAAGCAACAAGATAATTGGCTGTTAAAAGACGAGAGATGAAACCAGTAAATTAAGGCTATTAGGTTAAAATATATAAAGGAAATAGCACTGCATAATTTAAGAAAAAACATCCTACTCAGCATTACCCTAGCTACCTCTCTTTATGCTTATATAAACATAAAATAATTAATAAAAAAACACTTTTTTATAAAAAAGAAAGGAAAATAGGCGAAGTGAATCTAAATAAAGGCTGAAGAAATTTTCAGATTTTGCCCCCGTATAATTCATTTTTCACATGGGGCTTAAGCATATATATAGGATAAAAAAAATTTAACTCATTACATAAGGAAATAATTTTATGTCTCTTACCGTTTCTTTTTCTTGCACTCGTATCCGTGCTAAATATGACGGAAAAAAGCTTACTTTAGTCAAAAAAAACTCAAAATTGAACTGGAAAAAAAACCCCGTTTTGATGACTGCCGAGGAAAAGAGAGCCATAAACTTTGAGCATATTATGGCAATTCTTCAAGGAGATTCTCTATTGCCTTCTGCCTTAGCAGGCTTAGATCCAAAGAAATTATCACCAGAAATTTTAGTGCTCGACCGAATTTATAGAAATGCTATTAAGCATTATATAGAAACTTTAAAAGATTCCAGTGGATATGACGAAAAAAACTTAAAAAAATTGAGGAGCCGACATCAATGGACCTGGATTAAAATAGCGGCTACCGGAGCATTTGTTTTAGGCAGCACGGGAGCACTGGGAGGAGCTTTAGCGGGAGGAGGTATAGGAGCAGTTCCCGCCGGAACAATAACGTTTGCATGCGGGTTGTTAGGAAGTAGCTTTTCTGCACGAAAGCTAGTGGACACTTTTATTTTGCGCGAAGGAAGTACACATCGATTAAAGTGGATTCAATCCATAGACCTAGCTGAAAAAAATAGGTTAGAGAACATGCAAGTACATTTAGAATTAAGTGCAGCACGCGTGTTAAAAGAGCTTCAAGAATTAGAAAAAGATGAAGAATGTTCTGTTGATTTATTTAGAACGCTACAGCAGCATTTTTTAGTTAACCAAGCTTTGTTTCCACAACAAGCTTTTATTATAGAAGGCGTAGATATAGCTACTTTTCTCCTTCAGTTAAAAGATAAATTTGCTTTCTCCTAACTATGCCAGAAAAGGAACTTATATGTTTACCCTTTTCCAAAATATATCTAATGATTTTAAAAGTTATTTTCTAATTTATGAGTGGAGAGAGGAGATCTTCTTGCTCCAGAGGCAAAGATAAATGGTGAGAAGCTTACACCTACAAGTGAGGGTTTAAAACGAAAAGCTTTACTTTTAGATACCTTTATAAATGCAAGACCTGAGCTTAAACTAAATGCTTGGAATGTTATTACCACTCTAAACATCTTCTTGCAAAGGACAGTGGAGGGGGTAGGAAGATTGCTTTTAATCGGCAATAATCTTGCAGGTCAGTTAAATAACCTTGCAGTGAAGAAAATTGGCCTTGAATATGAATTAGAGCAACGTATAGATTTCATTGCAACCTTTAAAGAAGTTTGCGCCCTATTTGAAAAGCATGTGCTAGAAGCAGAAAAAGCTGCAAAAGGGGCAAGAAATACTTCTTCTCTTCTATTAATGCAAACATTAGAAAATAAGGAAGATTAAATGGCAATAACTTTAAGTATTACTTCATCTTGTATACTTCCTATCAAAGCATGCTCACAAAAAACTGGGCATGCTTCTCAAGTATTCGTTAGAATTTGTAAAATATGTTCTTATTTAGGTGCCCGCATAAAAAAAATTGCTCTTGAGATTTTTTATTATTTACAAGAATTTTATAAGGATCTTAAGGATGATCTTTCAATTTGGTGGTTTGAAAAAGAAGATCCCATCGATACAGAGGCACGGATAGAATGTGAAAGGCTTAGACCTGAGATTGAAGAATTAAAGCGGAAAACCTTTCTCCTGGATACCTTTATAAACGAAAGGCCAGAGCTAAAAAATAAATGCTTAGAATATTACCATAAATATAAACATTTCTTCATCAAGAATCAAAGGGGTTCTCCAAGAACAAGACTTGCTATTGATCTTGATCTTAATGATCCTGTGGACCAATTAAATATTTTAGGGGTAGAAAAACTTGACCTGGAGTATGAATTAGATCAACGTATAGATTTTATTACAAGCTTTGAAGAAGTTTACGCTTTGTTTGAAAAGCATGTAATAGAAGCAGAAAAAGCTGCAAAAGGCGCAGGAAATGTTTTTCCACTTCTATTAACACAAGCTTTGGAAAATAAGGAAGATTGAATGGCAATAACTTCAAGTGTTACCTCATCTTGTATACTTCCTCTCAAAATATGCGCACAAAAAACTGGGCATGCTTCTCAAGTATTCTCTAGAATTTGTAAAATATGTTCCTATTTAGGTGCCCGGGTAAAAGGAATTGCTCTTGAGATTTTTTATTATTTTCAAGAGTTTTATAAGGATCTTAAAGACGATCTTTCAATTTGGTGGTTTGAAAAAGAAGATCCTATCGATACAGAGGCAAGGTTAGAATGTGAAAGGCTTAGACCTGAGATTGAAGAATTAAAGCGAAAAACTTTACTTCTGGATACCTTTATAAACGAAAGACCAGAGCTTAAAGCTAAATGCTTAGAATATTATCACAAATATAAACATCTTCTTATCAAGAATATTAGAGGCTGTGGGAGAACTGATTTTGATCCTGATAATCCTGTGGATCAGTTAAATATTCTTGCAGTAGAGAAACTTGACCTTGAATTTGAAGTAAATCAACGCATAAATTTTATTACAAGGTTTAAAGAAGTTTACACCCTATTTGAAAAGCATGTAATAGAAGCAGAAAAAGCTGCAAAAGGCGCAGGAAATGTTTTTCCACTTCTATTAACACAAGCTTTGGAAAATAAGGAAGATTGAATGGCAATAACTCCAAGTGTTACTTCATCTTATATACTTCCTATCAAAACATGCCCACAAAAAACTGCGCATGCTTCTCAACTATTCGTTAGAATTTGTAAAATATGTTCTTATTTAGGGGCTCAAATAAAAGGAATTGCTCTTGGTATTTTTCATTATCTTCAAGAATTTTTTAAGGATCTTAAAGACGATCTTTCAATTTGGTGGTTTGAAAAAGAAGACCCTATAGATACAGAGGCAAGATTAGAATGTGAAAAACTCAAACCTGAGATCGAAGAATTAAAGCGGAAGCTTTCTTTAGACATTCTTAACCAATCCAGTAAAAGCTGCAGAGAGATTACAGAAAAAATTTTATATGTAATTATAACTGAGGGTAAAAATAATATAAGGGAAATATTGAAAAAGCTTACTAAGATTTTTGCAATGAAGGGGGAGCAAGCTCTGGGCACATGTGTGGACATGCAGGAGAATTTTAGCTTGCCTGTAATTTTAGAAGCTATTGAGGCTTTTTACCAAATTACCTTATTAACCACTGCGCCTTTGTCCTCGATCTCTCACTTTCCTCCTTATGAGGCAGCAATAAGAAAGCTCGGATTAAAATTGAAAAACCAGCCTAACAATCTGGAAAAGATAAATTCAATAGCCCCATTTAAAAAGCAAGAGCACCAGCCACCGGCTCCCTTGCTTAAAACAGTTCCTGCAAATCTATTAAATGCTTTAGAAAAAAGCTTTTCCCTCCCTCATTTAATCCAAACAGCTATTAGCTATCTAGACTTTTCTTTAGAAAAAAATCAAGTAGAGATAGAAACCTACAAATCCTTTTTTTCTAAGGTAAAAAAGGATTCTAAACTTAATGAGAGCTCTAAAGTTGCTCTCATTAAAATTACGATCCTTGCATCCCGCAGGAAAGATTCTTGGGGAGAAAAAGAGCTTTGTCTAGCAGAGCTAGAAGAGATACTTGCAGAAGCCCAACATATTTATGAAAAATGGGGAGAAGAAACGCTGCAGATTTTTTACGAGGCTACGCGTGTACACTTTTCCATTAGGCTAGAGCATATTATACATATTTTCAAGCATATGCATATTTTGGCGGAAGATCTACAGATAGCCGAACAAGCTTTTGAATTATTAGATTGTTACTCCAACTGCCAGCTAAGCCCTGATCAGTTCTTAGAAAAGCTAGAGCAGCTTGCACCCACTACTCCTATGAATGCAGCTATTCTAGAAAAAGATATAAAAAATGTGCTGGTAAGATTTAAGAAAGATGATGGCCATGTTCACTTCTGCCTTCCTGACGTGCATTTAAAAACTATTACTAAGCAATTCTCCTTAATACAAGGTTTGTGTCACAAGTGGAAACATTTGCAGCTGGAAGAATTAATTAGTTTGGCACATAAAATCCGTTTTCACCCTCAGCCAAACTATAGCGATATTTTAAAGATTATGGCTATCGGTCACTTAGCTTTAAAGATAAAATTTCAAATAGAGCTTCATAGCATTCAAACCTTGACCGTACTAGGTTTATTAGCGCATGAGACAAGTTGCATAGCTCAAGTCAAGACAGGCGAAGGTAAGTCCTTGATTGTGACCTTGCTTGCTTTTGTATTAGCTATGCAAAATAAAAGCGTTCACGTTATCTCTTCTTCGCAAAACCTAGCCAGGCGTGACCAGCAGCAAGCAGCCAAATTTTTTAACATTTTTGCAATTAGTTCCTCGCATATCTGCAAAAATGAGCCAGAAGCTAATTCCTTCAAAGCAAATATACTATACGGAACCGCCACTGATTTTGAATTTGCTGTGATGCGCGAAATGCTTTATTTTAAGCCACTCTTTCCTCAACATTCCGAACACAACCTTTTTAAACGTTTTAATTATGCAATCATTGATGAACTAGATAATTTAACGATCGATACAGCAGCTAATAGTGCACGATTAGGAAATGCTGCTGAAATACATTTTAATTGGGTCTACAAGCCTATATTTGCATTTGTAAAAGCAAACTATACTAAAAGTCTCTTTAAGGATGAATCCCTCCAACAACTTAAAGAATTTTTAAAAGAATATTCAAATGGAAAATTTAGTTCTCAAGTTCATCAATTAGGCAATAGACAATTAAAAAATTGGCTTAAATCCGCTTTCAAAGCCCTTTTCGTTTTGCAGGAAAATATAGATTATGTGGTTGATGCTAAAAGCGGTGAAGATAAAAAAAAGATTTTAATCGTTGATGCAATTAATACAGGGCGTATACATAAGCATTCTCGCTGGAGCCATGGCCTACATGAATTTGTGGAAATTAAACATTCTATTTCCCCGGCGAAGGAAACCATAACTCCTATTTCTTTATCCCACCCTGCATTTTATGAAATGTATAATTGCTTGTATGGGCTTACAGGCACGCTTGGATCGCAAATAGAAAGAGAAACATTAAGAAAAATTTATCAGGTAGAAACCTTTGATGTTCCTACACAAAAGCCGGTGCTAAGAAAAGATTTTCCTCTAGTTGCAGTAGATACCAACGAGCTTCATCTGCAAACCATTATTGAGAAAATTCAACAATTTAAACAAACAAACCGCCCTCTTTTAGTCTTATGCCCTACTATTCATGCCTCCAAAGTGCTTGGAGAAATGTTAATTAAAAACAACATTTCCCATCGGATGCTTAATGAAATACAAACTGAAAAAGAAGAGGATATTTTAGCCGTGGCTGGCCTACCAGGCGCCCTTACCATTGCTACTAATAATGCAGGCAGAGGCACGGATATTAGACTAGATCCCGAAAGCCTCGAAAGAGGAGGCCTGCATGTGATATTAACATTTTACCCTAACTCTGACCGAGTGGAATATCAAGCACGTGGAAGAGCGGGCCGTCAAGGACAAAAGGGGTCCTCAGAAATCATCATTTCTTTAGAAAATCTACCGCATTTGCTGAAGTGTATGCAGAAAATAGAAGTCCCACGGCATGAATTTATTGAGCATTGCCTTCACTATCAACGAATGAGAGAAGCAAATTTTCTAAAGCATGAGCAAATCTTTCAAGCTGAGATTGAACGCTATTGCTATACCTTAGTACAAGAATTTTTTACTTTTCTCCACTCATTTAATGCTCTTTGTAATAATGAACAAATTTTAGAAAAATGGGCCGATACTCTAAAGAATCAAAAAATAAGTAAAAATCATTCCCCCGATATTCATACGTTAAGCCCTACCGAGCAGCTGATAGTAAAAGATATATTAAAACTGCTTCAAGTAGATCAAGCAGAACAAGAACAGTGGAAGAACCTTCTTAAACAAATAGGGGCCTATATCCAAGCTCAAATCCTTCATACATGGTCAGTAAAAGTTTATAAAAAATTTTCAGAGATGTCGGGTCAATTAAAGATCCAAGAGATGATTAGGGCTCAAGAGGAAGTGGATTGGTTTATAAAGATAGAAAAAGAAGATAAAAACGAAGAAGCTTCCAATACTCTTAATAAGCAGATTTCCTGCATTAGGAATGACAAACTTGCTTTGTTAAAAGAGGAAATTAAAAAGTTGTTTGAACATCATATGGCTTTATGGAAAAAATATCAGGATTCTTCAGGCTTGTTTTTTATCGAATACATTCGCGAAATGGCCAAAGTTAGTTTAAAAAACATAGCTCCTTGAAAAGTAATTTAATAAGTGTCTGTTCAATTCTACTGAATAAAAAAAGTAATAAAGCAACTGGAGGTAAAGGTGTCCTGGAGGCATCCTATACGGCCTGAGGTTTTCATATTTTTGATTATAAAATCAACTTGATTAACGGGCAATTAAGCTAGGATTAGCGAGCCTACCATTATCTTTTAAACTCTTTAAAAAAGATAAAGAGAATTTGTTAGGTTGCTAATAATAAAATAAAAATGAGATGGTGAAATAAAAACCTTCCTATAAAAGGAGCACTTCATGAGTATAATAATTAACAGCCTTCATTTTTCTAGACCCCCTGGTTACGATGAAGGGCAGATAATAGAAGTAGGGGAAAAAACGCCTCTCTCTTCTATTAATAATGAAGCTTCAAAATGGTGCAAACTTATTTTCGAAAACGGTGACCGAGAAGCAAGAAGATTTGTAAAGGCTCACTACTCTAATTCTGAGGAAGCCCTAAAAGATTTAGAAAAGATTAAAGCGCTAAAAATTTCTGGTAAGAATTTGGAAACCATACCAAAAGGGTTATCTTTACTCAAAAATTTAACTATCCTAGACTTAAGCTCTAACAAGTTAAAAACTTTTCCAGAAGGAGAAGAAATTAGAAAGCTTACTAAACTACGCAACCTAATTTTAAATGGAAATCCTATCGAAAGCCTACCAGAATATGTTGTTAATCAAGAGACAAAAAATATTAGAAGTATTTCTCTTTATAGGACAGAAATTAAAGAAATCCCCTATAGCTGTAAAAATATTATCGAAAGTTATCCTGCTACAGTGATATTTACTTGATCAAGAAGCTCTTAATTAAGCATAAAAAAAATGATTAAGAGCTGTAGATTATATTAAGAGATTTTTAGCTTTTTAAGGTAGGGTAAAACGTTTTTATTTGGCTGCTAGGATATCCTAGATAGCACCTGACCTGAAAAACATGAATTGCCTGGCAAATACTATTTCTGGTAGTTGTAACTTATCTAACATCTTTTCTTATGCAAGATGTTTTGCATCTAGGAAGGCTTGTAAAAGCATCTTACCAAAACAATACTTTCCTGTATGTATTCTTTCGTTATTATGCTCATTCATCCTTTTATCCACATTCTCTTGTAATTCTTCAACATTTTTAAACACTTTCTTCCTAAAAGCTATGGCATAAAATTCGTTCAGGATAGTCTGGGGAAAACCTTTGCAGATTTTATTGGTTTAAAGGATGTCGAGCTTTAGTGCGCGAGTGGTCAATATCTTTGATGGCCAGATAAATTTCATACTCCTGGTGTTCTCTTACGCCACAATGCTCTGTTCCACGATCGGTTAACAATATCAACATTCGAACATCCTGCTCTTCAAACCAAGGAATGATTCGATCATTTAGCATATCTGCTGCTATTAACGCATTTTTCCTATCGTATAGTTTGACAAAAGATACCTTAGAATAGATATTGATCATTTTCTGTTGATAAACGCCTCTAACAGTGTCTATATAATAAGTATCTTGAGATAATAGATAACCTGGATGTTCAGTTTCAATTTCGCCATGCGCTTCTTTTTCTTCCTTGGCTTTTACAAGAGCTCTTAGTGGTCCTCTGTTAATATCATCTCTTCTTAAAGACATTTTAGCTTCCAATGCTTTGAGACGTTTTGGAAAGGTCTTAAAGATTGTATCGTAGCCAAACAGAGCGTACGCCTCCCGGCGAAATGAAGACTCCTTGTTTCTTCAAGCTCATTACATACTCTTAATTGTCTATAAGCAGGCTTTTGAAGAGAAAAATCAACCACATCTTTTTCGGTAGACTCGTCTACCCTGCTTTTTATCCAAGGTTTTCTAGGCGTTATCCCTGAAGAGCTGCCTCTCCACCTGTTTCATTAAGTTCTTAGAATCTGTAAAAGCTATCTCTAGAATATCCCATCATTTTACATGCATGAAATACATTCCCTAATGTTTCGGCTAGCTTTAGAACATTTAAGCTTGTTTTTTGTAACTTTTTGATGGGTTGCTAAATTTGACATTTTGACCCTCCTTATGGCTCTTGGAGCCACTCACTTTCAACTTTAGTCCTATCACTTTCAATAGTAACAGGACTTCAACCTTGACGGCTTTTAAATCACGTTTTCTTTATTTTTATCACAAATGTCCCGATTAAGTCCTGTCTATTGCACTTTTATACCTGCTAGGCATTGCCATATAAATCACATGTTATTCAAAGATTAAAATTTCTTTAATGGGCAAATGGTTGACTGTTTTTACTACCTATGTTAATTTTTTTACTACCTAAACCCTTTAATTAACAAGAGGTATGCCATGCAAAAATGGATGTTATTATTAAGTTTAGCATTTTTTCAGCTGTTTGCTCATCTAGCTCTTTATGGCGAATCTTATCATTCTAAACATCCGGTAGTCGTCTTTGAAACTACCCAAGGCAATTTTGAAGTGACACTCTTTCCTGACCTAGCGCCTAAAGCCGTGGAAAACTTTTTAACTCATGCTAAAGAAAATTATTATAATGGGACTACTTTTCATCGAGTGATCAAGGGTTTTATGATTCAAGGAGGTGATCCTGAAGGTAACGGTACAGGTGGCCAATCCATTTGGGGCAAGCCTTTTGCTGATGAATTTCATCCAGATCGCCATTTTGATCATCCCGGTATCTTAGCCATGGCTAATAGAGGCCCTCATACCAATGGAAGTCAATTTTTTATTACCACCGCTAAAACCCCCTGGCTGGATCAAAAGCACACCATTTTCGGGGAAGTCACTAAAGGTTATGAGATTGTCCAAAAAATAGAGGACGTGCAGACTAATGCACAAAACCGTCCTCTCGTAGCACAAAAAATTATTAAAATTTCCCTTAAAAATTAACATTTGATTGAGAGGGTATAGATAGATTTTTATTTGTATCCTCTCATTGTTATGCTTCATGGGCTGTGGGATTACTTTTCATTATAGCCTCTTTTTCTCTACCTTTAAAGGTCTGCTTCTCCCTTCACTCCTTTTTAAGTCTTTTAATCTTATACAATCTATCTTCTCTACAAGGCAGAGGGGCGGGCATTCTCAATAGCTAACGCAGGAATTTTAAGTAAATACTCAGATAGCCCACATTTAATTAAAAAGTTAGAGTCATATGCTTTTGAGCTACTTCTCATGCAACCTCATGCTTTATAAACCACTCACGTTAAGTAGAAAGACAGCTTTCTGAGAGTTGGATATGTAGACGGAGTTTTTTTAAACCTACAATTTCTTAACAGGAGGAAGATGAGAAGATCCAATCCATAAGCGTTTTATCCATCCAATGGCAACCATGTTCCTTGCCTGCCCAGCCGAGAAATCCCATATGTCCACCATACCTGGTCATATAAACATTTACATTCGAGGGAATATGATTGTAGTCTATCCTGTAGCAATCAATAAATGGATCGTCTTCTGCAAATAAGATATAAGTAGAGATCGCAATAGAATGAATAAATTTAATCGAGCTACAATGTTGATAATAGTCGATAGCGTCCTTAAACCCCCATAAAGGGGCGGTCACCTTATCATCAAACTCATACATCGATTGAATAGAAAGATCTTTTAGCCATTTTTGGCTCTGCTTTAACACCCGGGCTAAATAATACTTATGGTAAATCCAGTAGGCTTCTTTTTCGATATATTGAACAGCATGATGTAAATCTACTGGAGGGCATACTGCTATGAGATGATCCATGTATTGAACAGCCTCTTCTCCTAACTCGCCTGCTAATTTAAGAACTATATTTCCACCAAGAGAAAAGCCTATTACAACAAGCGAAGAGGTAGGAAAACGAATTTTAAGCCATTTCAAAACACTTAAGATATCTTGGCTTGTGCCTCCATGATAAGGACGTTTGGCTTTACTTACTCCCCCACTACGAAGATTAACACGCATTGCACAGTGGCCAGCTTGATACATCTTTCGTGATAGCCGTAAAAGATAACCTGATTGATAGCTTCCTCCTAGGCCATGAACCATCACTACAATTTTGGTAGGAGGTTTTCCTGGATGAGGGTTAGAAAGATAGCAAGACAATTGATCACCATCCTCTAATGAAACTAGAATTTCATAGGAAGGCGGTGCTTTACCATTGGCTAGAAAGGTCGGTAAAGTGGTTTGGACATGAGGAGAGCTCAATCCAAAAAGAGGCTGAAAATTTAATTTGCTGAGCAAGGGATGCCTTTATAAGATTTGCTTTTAATTATCACAAAAAAGGACTGATCCCTGCAACTTTTAAAGTTAATTTTTACGCAACTTAATTTTGAAGCTTCCTAGATAGGCTATCATTTTCTTTATCCTATTCACCGGCTTGCACTTTTTATCGACAGTTTTTAAAAGTTCTTAGCAAAAAGGCGGTAACTTAATGCGATTTATTTTAATTCTCTGCGCCTTGCTTAACGTGTGGTTATAAAAACTTTTCCCATTTTATCTACTAATACAGAATTTTCAGCTTGTGCCACTATGCCTTGACCTTCTTCTACTAAAGGAGCATAACCTACCACTGACCCTGCTTTAAGTAGCTCTGCCATATGGCGCCTAATTTCAGAAAGTTCAAGCTCTGCTTCAATAAGATCATGCATACAAAAAGGAAGCCCACTAAAACTTTTAATTTTTGCAATCAAAGAACGAGGAACAGATAATGGAATAGGCCGAGCACGCACAAAAGAGAAAATTGCAGGGCTCCCCGCTTCATAAATAAAACCTTTTCCATCGGTAGCAAAAGGTTCAATGGCAAAGGTCATACCCGGCTTTACGATAGCTGTAGAATTATCGCAATAGTTAGGAATCAAAGGAGCCGTATGTACCTTATAAATTCCTAGCCCATGACCTGCAAGGTTTTTTACAGATTTAAATCCATAGGAAGAAATTTTTTCTTCAATAATTCTACCAATTTCTTTAATAGGTAGACCTACCTGGATAGATTGCTCAGCACTTAGTAAAGCACTTTCAACAGCATCAATGAGAGCTTGGTATTTGCCTGATAAATCTACTGTGACCGCGCAATCACCAATAGCGCCCTGATAACATATTCCTACATCCAATTTGATTACTTCTTGGGAAAAAATAATATCTTCGTCAGGTTGAGGTAGAAAATGTGCAGCCACATTATTTAAAGCTATTTGAGGAGGAAAAGCAGGAATGGCTCCTAATGAGAATATTTTCTCTTTAATTTTAGTGATAACCTCATTATATGAAGCCCCAGCTTTGATTAATGCTTTACCAAAAGCACGTACTTGATGAGCCATCTTCCCCGCTTGAATAAAATCTTGCTTATATTTTTCATTCATTCTTCACTTCCTTATTTTGCGAAAGTATTCTATTCAATCTAGCGCATTAAATCTACTTTAACCTTTCTTCTCTTAAGAGTTACCCTGCTAAAGCTGCATAAGCTAATTTTTTTGTAAGTTTAAGGTAGAAGAAATCCAATCATTTAAATAAGCTAAGCACATTCTTCACTAACAGGCTTTTTACAAGATCCTAAAATTTTTAGAAGTTATTATTTATGCACTACACCACTGTACAGCTCTTGTTTTTACTTTTTTTCTTAGGATTTTTATCTTTAAACTTTCTTTTGGGTGTCTATATTATTAGGCAATGGGGCAGCCCCCTACCTCGCTTATGCCATGAATTCGACAAAAAAATATGGATGACTTTAGGATTAGGAATTATTTTTTTTGGCTTTTATTTTATTTTTATCACTTTTTTGGGATGGAGCCTAAAAGGTCAAAGTTTAAGAAAAGTATTCATTTTCCTTTATGACCACACGGCCAGCTGTATCTATATTGGCTTATCTATCTTTTCATTTTTCTCGCTCTCTATCTATCTTGCAAGAATGCTGATAAAACACCTCTATTGGAAAGCCACAAAAAAAACTTTAGAAAAAAAAGAAAGGGTTACTAATAAAATAAAGTGATTCTTGCTAGGAAACCAGCTAAACAAGTGTGCTTTAGCAGCAATGCCTCTTAAGTTAAGCTTTCGGGAAAGATTTTATTAATTTCAATAAATCCGTGCCCTCATAATGGCATGCCTTCAACTTTATAGCAAAAATCTAAGAAAGCTTAACTTTTCAATGGACAACTTTTTAACCGATGGTTTAAACAAAAAAACTTTATAAGAGGGATTGATTATAAGGATCCCAAAATTCTTAGTTCTAAATTCTATGATTTAAATGGTAAATTCCTAGCATCAAGGATCTGTATGAATATTTCTCTTCCTCCTTGTCATGAAAGTAAAAAGCCTGTTATCTCAAAAGCTACCTTTTCAGGAGGAGCTTATAGCTGCCCTATGCATCCAGAGATTGAGCAAAATTACCGCGGTTATTGCTCCCTTTGTGGTATGCCTTTAGAAACTAAACATCTTTCCTTAGAAACAGATGATTCAGAATATGTAGAGACGTGGCAGAGGTTTAGGGTAGCAGTGATCCTAACCCTCCCCCTTTTCTTTTTAGCGATGAGCAAAATGCACCCTACCTTGGATGCTTTAACCCTATCTTTAGGCACAGCATCTGAATGGATGCAATTTATTCTTGCCACGCCTGTTGTCTTGTGGGCAGGATGGCCCTTTTTTGAAAGGGCATGGTTGTCTATAGTCAATCGTTCTCTAAACATGTTTTCTTTAATTGCCCTTGGAATAGGAAGCGCCTATTTATATAGTGCTATCGCTGTGATCTTTCCTCACATTTTTCCTGCGGCGTTTAAAGAAAAGGGGCAACTTTTTGTTTATTTTGAAGCTGCGGCAGTTATCACTGTGCTTGTTCTTCTTGGGCAACTGCTAGAACTTAAAGCTAAAGTACATACCAACCAAGCTATACGCTCTTTAATAAATCAAACAGCTAAAAGCGCTCATGTAATGAAAAATGGCCAAGAACAAGAAACACCTTTAGATCAACTGCAAGAAGGCGATATTTTAAAAGTAAAGCCCGGTGAGAAAATTCCTGTGGATGGCTTTATTATCGAGGGGACAAGTTTTATTGATGAGTCAATGCTAACTGGTGAATCCCTTGCTGTTGAAAAGCAAGTTAAAGATCAGGTTACAGGTGGTACTGTAAATCAAGCGGGTAGCTTTCTTATGCAAGCCACACGTGTGGGCAATCACACTCTGCTGGCACATATCATCCAAATGGTATCCCAAGCCCAAAGAAGTAAAGCTCCTATTCAAAAACTTGCGGATTTAATTGCCAAATATTTTGTCCCCGCGGTGATAGGAGTAGCCATTCTAACATTTATGATATGGGTATGGAAAGGACCTGAGCCAAGCTTTGTTTTTGCCTTCATTAATGCGTTGGCAGTATTAATCATTGCATGTCCCTGTGCCTTAGGATTAGCCACCCCTATGTCAATCATGATGGGCATCGGTAGAGGCGCCCAAACAGGCATTCTCGTAAAGAATGCAGAAGCCTTACAACTTTTAGAAAGAGTTGATACTTTAATGGTAGATAAAACCGGTACCGTAACCCAAGGAAAACTTAGTATCTTGCAAATCACCCCCATGCATGGCTGGCAAGAAAATGAACTTTTGACATACGCAGCTTCGATAGAAAAAAACAGTGAGCATCCCCTAGCTCAAGCCATTGTGAATGAAGCTCAACGTCGATCTTTAAATCTTTTACCAAACGTAAAATTTAAATCTATGACTAGTGAAGGCGTGGCAGGAATAGTTGATAGCAAAGAAGTATTGATCGGCAGTCGAAATTTAATGCAAAGAATGCAGGTACACGGCCAAGAGGAATTACTAAAAGCCTCTCAAGCAGCGCAAGCACAAGCGCAAACCGTGCTGTTTGTTTCTGTCGAGGGAAATATTATAGGCTTTATGGCGTTAGCTGATGCTCTAAAACCCACTTCTGCTCAGGCTATTCATGAACTCCATTTGCTAGGTTTGAAAGTTATTATGTTGACTGGAGATAATACGCAGACAGCCCAAGCAGTTGCTTTAGCTACCCATATTGATGAGACTTATGCGGAAATCACTCCTCAGGGTAAAAGCCTCTTTATTCAGAACGCCATACAAAATAGGCATATTGTTGCTATGGCTGGTGACGGAATCAACGATGCACCCGCCCTAGCTGCTGCCCATGTAGGCATTGCTATGGGAACAGGCACAGACATTGCTAAAGAAAGTGCAGCAATTACTTTAGTAAAAGGTGACTTAATGGGTATCGTACGAGCCATTAAGTTAAGCCGAGCTACTATGCGCAATATTCGGCAAAATCTATTTTTTGCTTTTATCTACAATATTATAGGTGTATCTCTAGCAACCGGCATTCTGTACCCTTGGATAGGATTGCTTTTAAATCCCATGATTGCCAGCGCAATCATGGCGTTTAGCTCTGTGTCAGTAATCATGAATGCGCTAAGGCTAAGAAAGTGTTAACACTGAACAGAGAAATCAACCCTTAGAAAAATTACTGAGAAAAAAAAGAATAAGCGTTTATTAAGACAAGCAGCTGGACCGGTAACCAAAGCACAAAACGGCTCTCTTTTTGTCGTTTGTGTTTTAATACAATTCAAGACTATAAAGTAAATAAGTTGTAAAATGGTTAACATAAGGCGTGTCTATTGAAATGTTCATTTCTTCTTTTCTTATCTTGCCCATTTATCAGTCAATACATTAGGCCCTAAGCTAGATGGCTAGCTAAATTTTTAGATCTTTTGAATTCCTAAACTACTCCTATAAAATTAGTATCTCTTTGGTAAATAATCTGTGTCTTTTAATTACGCCACCCCCATCTTTTTATGCCTTCTTTTCTCTACGGCTGACGTGACGACACATCATTGAGCAAGACTTAAAAGCTAAATAATCCTTATTCTAAACTTCTAAAAATCAGTATTCTTCTCATGCTCAGCATTTTAAGCAATTGTAGGGATCGCAATAAATGCATGGCATAGAAGCGTTAAAACATCCAAGATCTAACAGAATTGTAAAAATTCTAAGCGCTAAATGATCGGCTTTATACGTACGATTATGTAAGAGGCGAGCTAATTATTCTATACCAGCTAGCCATCAATCTAGGGCTATTGGCATGAATAGCTCTTTCTCATTTAGGCTTGCAACATTTAGAAAAAAAACTTTTAATTTTTTCATATGAATGATTGCTAATATTTTTGGCTAAAAAAATGCCCGCAAAACTTGCTTAATATGCGGAGGAGATTTAAGATCGGTTTATTTGCTTCCATTAATGCTTCCAAACATGTCTTTTTCAGCATTTTTAAAAACTTCCTTGGATGAATATTTCCAATGCCTTAACTTACCAAATAACTTAAGGCTCATTCATTATGTATTAGGAAATGAATCCGCTGATTTAGATTCCGTTATTTCTTCCCTAACTTATGCTTACTTATTATATGAAAATCATTCTAAACAAGAGCTCTACCTTCCTCTTATCAACCTCAAAAGAGAGGAGTTAAATGCTCGCAGAGACCTTCTCTATTTGCTCCAGCTAGCAAAAATCCCTACTAATCATCTTCTTTTTTTAGAAGAAGCCCCTTTCAGTTATCTTTTTTCTCGAAGCCAATTACGCTTAAATCTTGTCGATCATCATATTTTAAGAAAGGACCAACAGATTTTTTCTGCCGTCGTAGAAAGCATCATCGATCATCATTTTCCTGAGCCAATAAATTATCCTCTTCTCTCGCCTGCAAGCTTGCTAATAGAACCGGTGGGTTCTACAGCCACTTTGATTGCAGAAAAACTGATCACTCATCCTACCATTAATATTACACCTGAAATAGCTATCTTGCTATTGGCACCTATATTGATAGATACTCATGATTTAAAATCTATAGATAAAACTACCTGGCGAGATATTAAAATAGCTGAAAAACTACTCCAGGTGGCTGCTGACACCCTCCCTTCTAATTTCTATGATATCCTCCAGGTAGAAAAGAATAACATCTCCCTACTATCTCCCCTACAGCTTCTTAATAAGGATTTCAAGAGCTATCTAGCCGGAAATTTTTTCTATGGAATTTCTTCTCTTCCGCAAGGAGTCGATTGGTGGCAACAAGAGAGGCAAAGCTTGCTTCCTTTGCTAAATACATATGTTCAGGACAAAGACCTATCGCTGCTGCTCCTATTTATGTCTCCCATAAGCCCCATAGGTCCGAAGCATAGAATAATCGTTTATACCCCTTCCCCCTTAATTTTAGAATCATTTAAATTTTATGTCGAAAAAGACCTGATACTAAAGAAGCTACTTTTACCGAGCTCCTCTTTAAGGCATCCATGCTTGGCATATTATGAAATAGAAAGTTTTATAGCTAGGAAGCATTTGCAACCTTATTTTCATTTTTTAAAAAATTTAGCTACTCTATCCTGATAAAGAATAAACCATTCTTTAAAGAACAAAGCTTTTTATCTATTTAACCTCTTGGGCAACAAACCAGATGCCATAAGCTCTATAAAAGAGAAAAAGGTTCAAATATAACCCCTCGATTTCTCTTAGAGAACCTATTGATAGGCTCAAACGCCAGGTCTTTCCTTTTAACCTGAATCTACGTACCTGCTAGCATTAGCTTTGACTAAGAGCTAAAGAGCAAGGTTGGGACAAGCTAAAAAAGCTTTGTAGGGTAGTAATCAAACTTTTTTGTAAACAATAAAGAGGCAAAGAATGACTTAAGGAGGCTTATTTTTAGATTGAGCTCCTACTTGATCTTTCTTCCCATAATGTTTTCTAGACCTTTCCCTCCGTCTAATTTGCTCTTTAGAATCTTTTAATCATTACATTTCTCTTAATGTTAAACATGCAACTTTACCCTGTAGGTAATTCATTGATATTTTAGGATCCCGGCCGAAAATGGCGAGCATTCTAATTAAACTCTTTCTATATTAGAGAGAAATAGGCCATGGTTATGAATGAAGAAGATATTTTTTATAAAGCTTTTCTATCCCAAGATTCTCGCTTTGATGGCAAATTTTATGTGGGAGTAAAAACTACTAAAATCTATTGCCGTCCTATCTGTCCAGCCAGGCCAAAACGCCAAAATGTGGAATTTTTTCTCAAAGCTTCATCTGCTGAGAAGGTAGGCTATAGGCCCTGCTTACGATGCCACCCCCCATCTTCGACCTCTTCCTTCGCCTATTCAGGCAGATCGGCAATAGTGTCACATGTTCTTAGAGTACTTACTGCTCAGGGGATGGGGGATAAAGGAGAAGATTATTTTGCTGGGCAATTTGGCTTAAGCGCTAGGCATTTACGCCGGCTATTTAGAGAGGAGATAGGCTTAACTCCTCAAAAAATTTGGGATAATAATCGTTTAAATTTTGCTTTAAAGCTTCTAACAAAGACTAAGCTTTCTATAACTCGTATAGCATTAGACGCGGGCTTTTCCTCTTTAAGACGTTTTAATGATGCTTTTAAAAAATATTATAAGCAAGCCCCCTCTTTAATACGAAAGAAAAATCTTTCCAATTCCCCTCATGAGAACATTATTTTAAAGTTAACTTATCACCCTCCTTTAGACTGGTCGCATTTAATTCATCATTTTAGAAACCATTTTATTCCTTATATGGAAAGTATTTCTGAGAACAGCTATGAGCGAGTTTTTAAGATTGAAGATTCAATAGGGGCTTTATCAGTAGAAGCAGATAGTCGCTATCCTTATCTCAAGCTGCAGATTGCTTGCCATGATACTAAAGTTTTATGTGCAGTAGCCAGCCGTGTCCGTAAAATGTTCGACCTTAATTCCGATCCTCTTTTCATAGCCAATCAATTTGCTTCTCATTTACCTTTATCTTTGCTATGGAAACAATGGCCGGGCTTAAGGCTGGCTAATGGTTGGGATCCTTATGAAACAGCTATCTGCGCAATTTTAGGGCAAGGCATTACCATGAGACATGCCTCCCAGCTAATTGGTCATTTGGTTTTATATTATGGAGAAAAAATTTTTCATCCCGTAACGCATGAAGAAAGATACTTATTTCCCATCCCTGAGATTTTAGCAAAAGCTTCTCTGCATGAGATTAAAACCACACAAGTACGTAAAGCTGCCATTCGAATGCTAAGCCAGAAGATTCTTCAACAAGAAATTAGCCTTTCGCCAGCTCAAGCACCTGAAGAATTTAAAAAATCCCTTCTTGCCATCCAAGGTATTGGGCCATGGACTGCAGAATACATTAGCCTACGAGCTATAGCAGATCCTGATGCTTTTCCCGCTACGGATCTAATTTTAAAAAGAGCGTTGAGGCTTAATCCTTCCTTGGACTTAAGCTGTATCCGACCCTGGCGAGGATATGCTGCCGTTTACCTATGGAAAAAATATTCTTATCATTCATCTTAAAAAAGGAGCTTCATTAGATGAAAATTTTTTATAAATACATGGATTCAATCGTAGGGAAGTTAAAGCTGGTAGCTCAAGGCAAGGTCCTTATAGCTATCTTATGGGAGCGTGAAAAGCTCAACCGTGTCAAGCTTGATGAACTTATCGAAGATGTCTATCATCCTCTTCTTATAGAAACTGAAAAGCAGCTTTTAGAATATTTTAATAAAAAGCGAAAATTCTTTGAACTCCCCTTAGAACACCACGGCACACCCTTCCAAAACAAAGTCTGGGAGGCCTTAAAGCATATTCCTTATGGCACTACTCTTAGCTATGGACAGCTTGCAAAAGAAATAAATCATCCTCGCGCAGTACGTGCCTTAGGAGCAGCCATAGGAAGAAATCCATTATCAATCGTTATTCCTTGCCACCGGGTGATTGGAACGAATGGAAAACTAACAGGATTTGCTGGGGGATTAGAAGCCAAAAGAACGCTTTTAAAAATTGAAGATTTCCCTGTTATCTAAAAAAATTAAAAAAAAGTAGAGTTTAACCCTTTTCTTTTTTAACCTTTGCACTTAAAAAAACGATTAAAATAAAATTTTCAGAGATTTATTTCCTAGGATTCGACCAGCGTTAATGCCTATATGGGTACGTAGCTCATCTGATAAGGCGCTACCTATCCTAGGGCTTATCACCTCAGCTAGTACCCATGCTTTGAAGCCCCTCTCCCCCTCTTCTGATCTTAATTTACAGTCAAAGATTTAGCATATAACCCTGCTTACTTGTAAGCTACTTTCCTAGAGGAAGAATTTCTTTCAAAGTTTCTTTAAAGCAAAATATTGCCGTGGCAGCAAGCGATCTTCCATAATAGCTGCAGAGCTTCCTCGTCTCTTGCAAAATCTTTCATGACTTTTGATAGATCGTTCAATTCTTTATTCAGCAGGTGTCCATCTCTTGATTTTAAGTCTTTCCCCTCTTCTTGGAGGCATTAAAGGGTTTAGGACTTGCCTTTAAGATGATCGGTAAAAAGCTTACCTATA
Organism: Neochlamydia sp. AcF84; assembly: GCF_011087585.1. Lineage (NCBI taxonomy): Bacteria > Pseudomonadati > Chlamydiota > Chlamydiia > Parachlamydiales > Parachlamydiaceae > Neochlamydia > Neochlamydia sp. AcF84. The sequence goes on along the minus strand of NZ_VJOT01000046.1, from coordinate 9,218 downwards.
AGTACTGTCTTTATAAGTCTTTTACGCTCATTGGCAACCGGTAATAAATCTCTTTTTCTTATCGCCATATCCCCAATTAACATAGAGGGAAGCCCCCTTCTACCTAGGCGAGAAAGAGATGCAAATTTTACTTTTCTATTTCCCTGTGTTTGAACCTAGCCTCTCCATTACAATATGATTAATCATTTTATTTAATACTGACCTTGCTAATCAGAAAATGAGAAACATGAATGCTAAGTATTTTTATTACTAGGCACAAAGATAAAAACAAGCTAAAGTAAATAACTGTTAAATATTAGAAGAATTTAAAGCAGAAAAAACTCGTATAAGCTTTCGATAAATTTAACCAAGTTTAGCGACAAAAAAAGCACTAAAAAATTATTTTAAAATAGGATTTGTTTATGATGAAAGAAACCGATGGACAAGCTAAGCCTGGAAGCTTTTTTTTCGAAATGGTAATGAATCTTTCTGACTCTATAATTTCCACCTCTGAAAATGATTCTAAAGAATCTCCATTACAAGCTCAATCATTTCAAAAAGAAAAAAAGGTGATGAAACGAGCACTGGAAGTTAAGGAAACAGAGCTAAGCAAACAAATTTTAAAGAGAAAAAAATATGCAATTTGGAAGCCCCGTAATTTAAAGATAGATAATGCTATGCAAAAAATGCTAAAAAACTCTCAAAAAGCTATGGAAGAGCATATAGAAGAGGATATCCTGGCTTACGCCACTTATCAAAGCTGTCTCCCTATCCTAGATGATAATCTGCCTAAAGCTCCTGCTTTAAGCTTGGAATATGTATCAGCCGAAGCTCAAGGTAAAAGACCACGTATGGAAGATGTCCACCTTTTCCAAGAGAACTCCCAAGGAGCTTTGATGGGGGTTTTTGATGGGCATGGGGGCAGACAGGTTGCTAAGCAGGCGAAAGAAGAATTTGAAAAAAATTTCTTCGAAACATTAGCTTTGAATGAAGGAAATGTACATCAAACTTTCGAACAATTAATTGATGAAATTCACCAAAATATTATTCAGTACACTTACTATGATATGATAGGCACTACACTAGCTATAAGCTTTATAGATAAAAATACCCATCTCATTTATACAGCTACATTAGGTGATACTGAAGCTAATATCTATAGAAACAAAGAGTCCATCGCTTTATCTTGCGTGCGAAATTGGAGGCACGCAAAAGAAGCAGCAAGAGCAGCTATAGCCCTAGAAAATCCCACGCTAGCAGAATCATGGCCTCTTGCAAAAAATCCTAAGATGTTAAGGTATCCTAATTCGCGTACTGGTATTAATGTAAGTCGTGCTATCGGGGATAAATATGCTACTGGAAAGCCTGATAAACCGGCAGTTATTCACAAGCCCAAAATTACCGTCAATCGATTAAGAAAAGGAGACATTCTTATCATCGCTTGTGATGGACTAAAAGATTATGTTTTAGAAAATGAGATAATAGCATATGTTACCTCAGAGCCTCAAGAAAAAGAAGAGGAGCCTTTGGTTGACTTAGAAAACACAGAGGAAGAAGAAATAGAGGAAGGAGAAGCCACCTTGGATAATCCCCCAAAAAATTTAGCTCAACGATTGGTTGATTATGCGCTGGAAAAAAATTCCACAGATAATATCACGGTGGTAGTAGTGAAAATCCATTAAGTAAAAATAGATAGGGCTACGCCAAGGATATTAAGGGATTAATAATTGAATAAATCAAGCATTTACAAAAAATTTTAAGGTCATGCACATTGGAATTAATCTCGGTTCTATCCAGCCTATTTTTGTTGTGTGGCTAGGTTGAAGAGGAAGAGCTTTTATCGCCACAATATTGGTCATCTTATGGATGATTCGCCTATAATATTACCCACCAGTTTTTTTATCTACGCCGCATGTTTATCTCTCTTGGTTATTCTACCTTCATTGCACCAAAAAACTAGCTATTTAAACACCTTCTTAACAGGCATGCTATTTGGATTTGCTACCTATGCCACCTACGACCCCTAATCAAGCCACCTTAAAAGATGGGCTTTTAATAGTAACTTTGGTAGATGCCGCTTGGAGATCTTTTCTAGTAGGAACCTAAGCTGGCTTACATTATATTTTATAAGCCGATTCAGTTAAAAAGGGCGTACATAGCTTAGTTTACTTTAGAGCAAGGTATTAGTTTTTAAAGCGTATAAGATAATTTAGGAAAACCTTAGAAGCTGTTGAGAATAGACTGTCAAAGTAAAAGCTGCATCAACTCTTGAGGTTATAGCTGAATTAAATTTCTTTACCCCTATTGCTTCCTTAGTCAAGATTATAGATTATTTATCTGCAATTTCTTGCTCTTCAATATGGAAGTTAACGCTGTTGCATCAGCCATGTTTCTGCTAAGGCTATTTTTGGATGAATAGTATTAGCATTTTTTTGTAGCAATTTAAGAAGCATCTTTGTTCTAGGATTTTTTTCAAAGAAAGCTTGATGTTTTGCAAGAAAGCGCCAAAAAAGGCCATCCCATTTATCTACCCACTCTTCTTTGTTGTAAGCACTCATTTTAAGCAGATAGTTAGCTCCTGATATGTAAGGTTTTGTGCTCATCAATCCTTTATCAGCATATTGGCTCATTCCATAAACATTAGGTACCATCACCCAGTCGTAAGCATCAACAAAATAGCCCATAAACCATTCATAAACAGCATTGGGATCCGTTTCTACTAGCAGTAGAAAATTCCCTAAAATCATGAGGCGTTCGATATGATGGCAATAACCGGTCTGCAATAAGCGCTTAATTACATTATCAATAGGTAAAATTCCTGTAGTTCCATCCCAAAATCCTTTAGGTAAAGGAGCAGTATGCTTAAAAAAATTAGAACATCTTTCTTTTCTTCCTTTTAAGAGATAGCAAGCTCTAATAAACTCGCGCCACCCTATAATCTGCCGAAGAAAGCCTTCTAAAGAATTTAAAGGAATATTAAGGTTTGTGTGAGCAGAAAGAGCCTTTTCAACTACTTCTTGAGGAGTCAGCAATCCAATATTTAATAAAGGTGATAGACCACTATGAAAAATTACTGCCTCTGTGGCATGTATGGCGTCTTCATAGGTACCAAATAGCTGAAGTCTATGCTCAACAAAATCAGAAAGAACTTCTTTAGCCTCGCTGAAAGTGACGGCATAGGAAAAGGGGGTAGACTTGCCATAGGCTTTAGGAAATTCCTTTTCTACATACTCAACTGCTTCTTTAACCCAGCGATTTTGTTTAGGCGCAACAAGGGGAGGAATAACAATTCCTTTAGGTAAACGTTCTCTGTTTTCTTTGTCAAAGCTATATTTACCCCCTACAGGAGAGTCTCCTTCCATCAAAATATTAAGTTTCTTACGCTGATAAATGTAAAAAGGAGCCATTGAATAGTGGGTCTTTCCTTTAAAGAAAAGCTGAAGCTCTTTTTCAGTACACAAAAACATTGGAGACTCATAAAAGCAGAGTTTCCAATGATTTTTTCTAGCAGCTTTAGTAAGATCCTGGGAAAGCCAATCATCCGTTAAATTCGCTAAATGAACCTGGTCATATTCTTTCTGTGCTAAAATTTCAAAAAGGTCTCCTCGCTTATTTAAGGAGGTGGAGTCAATATAGAAAACAGAATATCCTTGCTTTTCTAACCAATCGGCATAAGCTTTCATAGCTGCTCGCAAAAGCACAAGTTTCTGCTTGTGAAATTTTTGTACCTTAAAAAAAAGAAATTCTTCAGCTAAGCAAACAGGGCGCGTTTTATCTAAGGCAGGATGTTTTTCAAAAAGCTGATGGGGAAAAATTAGGGTAATCTCTTTCATTTTTTAATGAATCCTCTCTCTAACTTTTCTTTAACCATCTCAAATAGATCCCTTTTTAAACAAGAATTATATAAAAAGGTTGCTTAAAATTTTTATGCTAAATAATAGCTAATGATTATTTACAAAAGCCTCTATCATTTGCTTTAATTCAGTCATCTTCTATTTTTGAGCTTTTAGCTGGGATAGCTGGAGCAGTAGCGACTACAATAGATAGCAGTGGCAAATAAATTATTAGCATCAAAAGCAAGTTAAATGTTTGGCTTTTATGGGCAGATGGAATCGATAGAGTGAATGAATAGACTTAAGAAATAATACGCTTTTAAGAAACTCATTATGCGGCCCCATACTTCATAAAAACCCCTCGGACCAAGTAGAGAGAGATGTTTCAGAGGATTGGTTATGCAGGCTAAGTTTTTTCAAAGTGTATAATTTAAACTAAATAAGAAAAACTTACGTTAAGAAATTTGTAAATTAATTCGGATGTGAACCTTTAGGGTAAACATCCTTAAAAAGGCGACCATGTAGATTTTCTATTCAAAAATTTTCGACTTCCTTAATTAAATTATTCTCTCGGCTAGCAAAAAAACAGATAAAAATTTGAATAAATAAGGACCTCTACATGTTTAGAAAAGATTTACTTCTTAGCCTAATTTTTGCTAGAAGAAACTAAAGAAAACAAATTTTTTTGAATTAAAGAGAGCTAAATGTTGTTTTGTTAAATGCTGCTTCAAAACCTAAGTTACTTAAGTTGCAAAAAAAAATGCTTTAGGGCGCCTTACCTCTCGATCTAACAATATCTTTAATCTACTAATTCAACATCACACGATTTTACTTTTATAAATATTTTCTAGAAAAGGGTTGCCCCTTACATCAACTTCACAATGACCAGGAAGCTGTTGAAGTAATCTAGGAAAAGTAGTTAACTTGTTGTTGTCTAAGTAAAGCTCTCGCAAAGAAGAAAGCCGCCCGAGGCCATTAGGTAGAGAGGTTAGCCGGTTGTTGCTTAAGTGAAGTTTATCAAGATCAAGAAGCTGCCCGATGGTTCCTGGGATATTCGCTAGCCGGTTGCTATCTAAGTAAAGCTCTTGCAAGGAATCAAGCTGTCCAATCGTTAAAGGCAGAGAGGTTAGCCGATTCTTATTCAAGTAAAGTAGCCGCAGCTCATCAAGCTGTCCAAACTCTGAAGGGAGGGTAGCTAGCTGGTTATTGACTAAGTAAAGCTCTGTTAAAGAATGAAGCTGTCCAATTTCCGCAGGAAGCGCAGTGAGCTGGTTGTCGCTTAACCAAAGCCTTGTTAGCTGGGAAAGCTGCCCAATTTCCATAGGTAACGCATTTAGATGGTTGTCTATTAAGTCAAGCTTTTCCAGCTGAGAAAGCTGCCCAATTTCAGCAGGTAAAGCGTTTAGATGGTTATCTATTAAGTCAAGGTGTTTCAGCTGAGAAAGTTTTCCAATCCCGGTAGGAAGCACTGTTAGCTTGTTGTAGCTTAGGTCGAGCTGTTCCAGCTGAGAAAGCTGTCCTATCTTTGCAGGAAGAAAAACAAGCTGGTTACGGCTTAAGTCAAGCTGTTCCAACTTAGAAAGCTGCCCAATTTCGGCAGGAAGAAAAACAAGCTGGTTATTGCTTAATTCAAGCTTTTCCAGCTTAGAAAGTTGTCCAATTTCGGTAGGGAGCATGGTTAGCTTATTGCTGTGTAAACAAAGCTTTTTCAGTTGAGAAAGCTGTCCAATTTCAGCAGGAAGAGAGGCAAGCTGGTTCCAGCTTAGATTAAGCTGTTCCAGCTGAGAAAGCTGCCCAATCTCGGCAGAAAGCGCGGTTAGCTGTCTATGGCATATAAAAAGCCTTTCCAGCTGAGAAAGTTGCCCAATCTCAGGCGGCAAAATTGTAATCTCTAACTGTAAATCTAAATTCGGCTCCTCTAAAATTTTTAATGGGATATCTAAATATAAACAACTAATATCTTCATCATGCTCTTTAATCCATTGTGCTAGCAGCTCTCCTTTTATCTTTAAAGGTAATGCTTTAATTTCTGCCTGGTTTAAGTACTCCTTTCCTCCCGGTAGGCGGCCCCAAAGCCATAGGCGGCTAATATTTAGTAGATAGGAGGAATAATTAGAAAGAGTAAAATCCTTGCTATTCTTGGATGTTCTTTCCATTGGAGAATAAGAAGTCGCTAAATTAAAAAGCCTTTGAAAAATGCAAGACACCTTTTCTTCAACGGAAAGATTGGATTCAATCCGATAAATTTGATCCAAGCTACGAACCTGTTCTGCCACATCCCCCTCCCTATCAGGAAAATGAAGATGAGCTATCGCGCCGTAAAGAGAGGGAATAGAAAGAGGAGAAAGAGCGTGAATTTTGTCTCCAAGCTCAACCATTTTCTTTAAAGTCGGATTTTCTGGAATTTGAAGTTCCTCCAAAAGACTGATTAAGCGCTCAATATAAATCTCTCTAGAAGATTCTAGCGGACGGAGCTTAGCTGTGGCGGCAAGTTGCCTCACCGTGTGGTTAGGTGCATGCCCTTCAATAGGCTTTCCATCTAGAGGACAAAGCTTATCGCCTGCTAAACGTTGGATCACCGTATCTTCATTAAAGGTGTGACCACAAGGAAACAAAACAACAGCATGAGCCATCAATTTTCCTGATGTCGCGTCTTTTATATTATTCGAGCCTATTACGCAGAGGTTTACCTTGCTGCTAGAAGTAGAAGTTGGCGGCATCATATAAGCTCCTTAAAGTTTCATAGCAATTTATTCTCTCATTATTAGAAGAGAGATGGTTTTTCAAAGATTTATCTTAACTCTCTGCTAGAGAACTTACTCTTTTTTCCTCTTTATTTAACGATCTTTATTTTAAAAACTGAAAGAAATCTTTCATATTTTATAAAAACCTTAGCGGATTTTCCTATCTTTCTAGCAATTTTCTTCTTAATTTTTATGATTAAATACTTAAGATTAATTGCCACCACGTTTTTATCTAATCACCTATAAATATGAAACGCCAAAGCTATTCTTTTTATTCTTCTAAGAAAAGAAGCTTATTATCTTTTCCGCCTCGTCTTTTCTTACGAAGCAAAAAGAATGAATAAAATTCTTTAAAGGCTTCACACTTTGCATAAATTAGGATAGCATATTTACCCTGCCTCTGTTTGCCTTAAAGAGCTTGCATAAGATCAAAAAGTTCTGGTTAAATGAGGAAAAATAAGTTTTTGCTAGATTAAACGCTACAAAAACCATCCCCTCCTGCTTATTAAAAAGCATTTTGCTATGGCAAATTTCTTTTAAGCGTTACCGTTGCCCGTTAATCAATTCCTAAAAATTTATTCCACAATTTTGGAGCTAGAATCACGGTTAATACACCCCGTAAACTTCCCCTCATGCTGTAAGATTTCCAACTTAATTATTAGAAAATCTTTCTTTATCTAAAATTAACATAATTGCATTAACATTTAATGTTTATTAATTTTTGCAAAACAAAAGTAGAAAAATGGATTACCTTCAAACTTTAACTAAAATAGAGAAGCAATTTAATATTTTAGGAAGCCTCCCTGTCATAGGTATATATAGTGGAATTGTACGTGTTGTGGCAGGTAACGTGCAGGCAACGGCAGGAGCTATTCTGGCAGGAACAGGTTATCTAGGAATGGTTTTTGATGAAAAGAATAAAAGAAAGTGGAGGCATATGACCAACTGTGGGATCCACCAGTTCTTCCATGGTATCTTAAATACCATTCGCGGGTATGGCGAGACGGTGCTAGCGGGGACAGCTTATGGTAGCTTCGCACTTCTTATCTATCAATTGACCTCCTCTGAGCCATTTAATCCCTCCTTTAAATATGAACGCTACCCTAATTATTTTAAATGTTCCCTTTCCCTGTTTAATTGAAAGCATAAGGAGGAATTTAAAGCTGGGATCCTGATTCCTTTCCCCCTACAGATGTCAAAGAGGAGAAGCGATTATCTAAAAAATTAAAGCTTATAACAGTAATTTAAAATTTATTGTATTTCTTATCGACAACGTTTTAAAAGGATAAAAAAATGAAATTTATAATAGAGATGGGAATTTAATCAAATTCTTTTTACTATAGGAAAGATAGAAGCTATAAAGGTAAGGAACAACGGCATGGAATTACAAGGGCTGGTAAGAAGCTATTTTAAAGGCTTTCATGAAATCTGGAATTATCAAAAAAATTATACGCAATTAAATGCTTTAAACCTGCTAAAAATGTTTTCCTATTTTATTTTAGCAATCCCTGTAGGTTATGCAGCTGTTTATGCTGCCACTTATCTTTATGGACGTATCAATAAAAAGCCAAGCCTAACCAAGCAAGATCAGCAGCTCAAAAATCGGGCAGCGAAAACTTTTTTTTCACTACATCTTCCTCAACCTATCTCACCATTTTCTCCCTTAAAGAATTGTCATGTAAATATTCAACTCTTTATCACTGAAGCTAAAATTTTTGCTCAGCAGCCTCGAAATGCCTATGGAGATCCGGACAAATTATTGAAGTACATTCATAACAAATTAGAAACAAAAGAATTTCAAACTAATCCTCGAGTGTTTATGGATAAGTGGAAAAAAGAAAGGGGCTTTACTGAGGAAGTACGTGTACCTGAAGATCAAGCAATGGCTTTTTTTGAAAGAAAAGTTATGCCACACATACGCTAAAACCTTATGAATCTATCTTGCTAATGGATTTATCTAAAAAGCTATTAAACTAAAAGTAAAAAATGCTTACCAATATTTTACTTTTCTTTCTTATCTAGCTAGTTTGACATGATTTAAAGGATATTTCATGCTTAAGCATATTTTGAGAGCGTTTTTTCTCCCAAATCGCTATAATTTGTTTACGCCTAAATCATTATAAAGCTCTTAATTTCTTGCAAAGTTGACTATGAAACCAATCAAGCTAGATAACAAACAAAGCCGTCTTTTTAAATCTCGATTTAGCGATGAACTCAATCTAGATCATCCTCTTATCCAGCTATCCAAATTGATTGAATGGAAGCAGCTGGAAGAAGAGTTTGATAAGCTGTTTGTAGAAAAGATAGGGCAGCCAGCTAAGCCTGTAAGGCTAGTTGTAGGGCTCTTTATCTTGCAGCATATGTATGGGCTTTCGGATGTAAATGTGGTGCATCGATGGGTAGAAAATCCTTATTGGCAATACTTTTGTGGGTATGAGTTTTGGCATCATGCGCTGCCTATTCATCCTACTTCTTTAATTAGATGGAGATCTAGATTAGGCGAAGCTGGACTTAGCAAGATTTTACAAGGGACGATTGCAGCAGCTGTTCTGACAGGCGCAGTGAAAAAAAAAGCTTTAAAAAAGTCATTGCCGATACAACCGTAATGCCTAAAGCTATCGCCTTTCCTACCGATGCCAAACTTTACTTTAAATCTATTCAA